>JACNFV010000074.1 GCA_014384445.1 Candidatus Nitrosopumilus sp.
TTACTGAAAAAGCAAAAAAGGAAATGTTTGATGCAATATATGGTAAAGGAAAAGGAAAATTCTCTGATTCTGATCTTATGAAAATCAACATTCACACATTTCACAGCTTTGCATACAATTACCTAGTTGATGCAGGATTAATTTCAGGAGACATTGTAGGAAATAATTTAATGCGTTTCTCTATTCTAAATAGTTTTGAGAAAAACAAGGCACTCAATTACGGTAAAGATTACATCATATCTGAAATTGTTCCAAAAACTGAAAACTCTATTAGATATATCAAGAGTTTTGGAATTACTCCAGATAAAATTGATTTAAAAAAAGCAACCAAAGTACTAGAGGAAATCTTTGATGAAAAAGCATCTAGTTATAGTATAGATGAGATGAGATCATTTTTGAAATATTTTATTGATGCATACACTGAATATGAAAAATCAAAACTTCAATCCGTAGACTATTCAGACATGCTACTATTATTCAAAGAAAAATTCAAGGGAAACAAGTTCCAATACGTTCTAGTAGATGAAATGCAAGACATGAATGAGATAGAGGCTGAAATTGCAACGATGGTTGCTGAAAATCTATTTCTAGTAGGAGATGCAAAGCAGGCAATCTTTGGTTTTCAAGGAGGATCAGTTAAGAATTTCCAGAAATTTATGAAGACATGTGATTCAAAGATGCTTTCAATGAATAGGCGTAGTTCCCAGCAAATACTAGATTATTCAAAACAGCATTTTCTAAATGGAACTGCATACAAGGAAATGTTCCAAAAAGAACTATCAGTATTCAAATCCCTTGGAACAGGCGATATACCTCGAGTATTCTCAACTAGTGCTCATCTATCAAAGATTTTAGAGATAATTGAGGAAAATCCAGGCAAAACAGTTGGGATAATTACTAGAACCAATGGGCAAATTATCAAAATCTCAAAATTCCTAGATTCAAACAATATTGAATATTCATCAACTTCTTCTCAAGCATCAACACATCTTGCAAAAAATGAGATTCAGAGTTTCATCAAAGGATTACTATCAGAAAGAATGGAAGATAAAATTTCAGCCACATTTACCATATTTGCACCCTATACTCTCAAAGAGGCATTTGAGTTCTCAAAAGCATTCAAAGCAAAAGAGTTTGAAAAATTATCTGGCATAAAATCATGGGGAGTAAAACTACAAAGAGAGGATCTAGACCAAATGTTTACTGATTTAATTTTGCCAATGTGTATCTCAAAGGGTGCTGAATGGTTCTCAGCTGCAATGACTGCAAAACAGGAAATTGACGAATATCTAACATTTGAGGCACCAACACTTGAAGGACTCTTTGATTTTATTGCAATTGGAGAAGAGGCACACATTGAGCAAAGAAATGAATCCAAAGTTACACTAACTACAGTTCACAAGGCAAAAGGATTGGCATTTGATGTTGTAGTGTACATTCCAAGTAATTCTAGAAAAACTAGTTTTATCGATAGTATAACTAAATCAATTCTTTCATCAAGTGAAATTGAAGTTGAATCAGAACTAACTGAAGAATCACTTAGAGTAGATTTTGTTGCATTCACCAGAGCAAAAGAAAAACTAGTAGTTATTGCTGATGACAAGGAATCAAAAAAATATCACATTGAGGATTTATCAGATATTGAAGTTGATGATGCAAAAGATGAATTAATGGTAGCAAAACTCAACAATAGACTATCTGAAGCATATTCATTATTCATTGCAAAAAGATTTTCAGATTCTGAAAAATTACTTGATGGAGAAGATGAATGGTTAGAAGAGTATATTAAAAATTATTTTGCAACCATAGACCATTTTTCATATTCTAGTATCAAGACGAATCCGTATGAATTTCTGACTAAAAATATCATAAACATGCCATACGTTGGTGCAGCAACTGACTTTGGGTCCAATGTGCATAATGCCCTAGATGACATTCTAAAGGGTAAATCAAAGATTGAAGATTACAAAGATGATGTCAAGATAGCCACTCAAAACGGTCTTGATGCAATTGAGCAACTAAAAAAGGAATATCCAGGGTTAGAGGTGGATTCAACTGAAAGACACATCAAAGTTTTGCTTAGTTCTCTAACTGATTATAGTGAGGACAATATGCAATTTACAGGATTCATTGATGCAGTATTCAAGCACGATGATGGATTTTTAATTATAGATTACAAAACGGACAAAAAATCAAACTATGCATCAGAGCACAAAAGACAACTTGCAGTATACAAGAAAATGCTTGCAAATATTGAAAATGTTCCTGAGGAAAAAATTTCAACATGTGTTATTTTCGTAGCATTAAGAGACAACATCAATACAGGCAAATTTGGAACAGAAATCAGTAAAGGTACTAGAGATGTATTTCCAACGTTTGAGAAACATTTGCAAAAAGTCTTAGAATGGAAGAAAGATCCTCAAAAATTCATTGAAGAATTACTTGAAGAGAAAAATGAAGAGCCGTTGTATTTAGCAGTCAAAGAAAAATTAACGGATTCAAGTTCAAAATAATTAAAAGTTGAAAAGATGACAGGTAGAGCATACTATTCAAAAGAATTACAAGAATTTCTAACTGATGATAACAGTAGAATAGTAGGGGAACTGACAAACAATCATCAATTTGCCTTAGAAGAACAGCAAAGAAATGCATGGATACAGCAAATTGAAATTCTAAAAAACGAATTACACAGTTTTGATTCGGGACATATCATGTTTGAGTATTCCATTCCAAGAATGGGAAAAAGAGTAGATGTGATTTTGATTTATGCGGGGATTGTATTTGTAATTGAATTCAAAGTGTTTGCAAAAGAGTATCTTCATGCAGATATTGATCAATGTCTTGATTATTCATTAGATTTGAAAAATTTCCAAGAAGGTAGCCATAACATACAACTAGTTCCGATTCTTGTATCTACTGAGGCTCTAAATTTTAACAATAGTTTTGAGCAATTCAAAGATGGGATCTTTACACCATTACGAGCAAACAAGAATAATCTTGGTGACATTATCAAAAAAATAAGCGAACAATTCAAAGCAGATGTAATTGATGCAGTAAAATGGGAAAATTCACTCTACAAACCAACTCCTACGATAATCGAAGCAGCACAGGCACTATACCAAGGACATGATGTTAAAGAGATATCACGTTCGGATTCTGGGGCAATTAATCTTGTAAAGACGGCTCAAGCAATCAACAATATTATTGAAAAATCTAAAAAAGAAAAAGAAAAATCCATCTGTTTTGTGACAGGTGTTCCAGGTGCAGGTAAAACTCTAGCTGGATTGAATCTTGCTAATGAGAGGCACAGATTTGGAGATGAGGAAGAACATGCAGTATTTTTGTCAGGCAACGGTCCACTAGTTGAAGTGTTACAAGAAGCACTGGCACGAAATAATATTGAAAATTCAACTGAAAAAATTACAAAAGGCGATGCATTGCAAAAAGCCAAAGCATTCATTCAAAATATTCATCATTTTAGAGATGATGCAATTAGTGTAGATACACCGCCAATTGAGAAAGTAGTTGTATTTGATGAGGCTCAGCGTGCCTGGAATAATGATAAAACAACATCATTTATGAAAATAAAGAAAGGAATTGCAGATTTTGACATGTCTGAACCTGAATTCTTGATTAGTGTGATGGATAGACATTCTGATTGGTCAGTGATTATTTGTCTGATTGGAGGGGGTCAAGAGATCAATACAGGGGAAGCAGGATTACCTGAATGGTTTTCAGCAATAAGAAATCTATACCCACACTGGAATGTCTATGTTTCAAATCAAATTACAGATATCGAATATACACAAAATCAAAATTTAGACAAACTATTTACAGGTATGAAATATCATTCAGTTCCAGATTTACATCTAAGCACATCAATTCGTTCATTTAGAAGTGAACACGTTTCTGATTTTGTAAAAGCTCTTTTGGATTGTGACAAAATAAAAGCAAAAGAGTTACTGTCAGAATTAAAAGGAAAATATCCCATTGTATTAACACGTAATTTTGAAAAGGCAAAACAATGGTTAAAGGATAATGCTCGTGGAAATGAAAGATACGGCATTACTGCAAGTGCCAAAGCTCACAGACTACGACCATATGGGATTTATGTTGAATCAGACATTGATGCACCACAGTGGTTTTTAAATTCTAAAGACGATGTTAGATCATCGTATTATTTAGAATATGTTGCAACAGAGTTTCATATTCAAGGATTAGAATTAGATTGGACATGTGTTGCATGGGATGGAAATTTTAGATATGAAAATGATGAATGGTCATACAATCAATTTTCAGGAACAAAATGGCAAAAAATTAGAAGTGATGAGAAAATGACATATTTGAAAAATACCTACAGGGTTCTACTAACACGAGCAAGACAAGGTGTGATAATTTTTGTACCAGAAGGCGATACAGAGGATGAAACAAGGAATCCTGAATTCTATGATGGAACTTATAATTATCTTAAAGAAATTGGAATAGAAGAAATTTAAGATTGCTTATCTTCTAGATAACATAAGGAAACTCTTATTTTCATATAAAAATTTCTCAATTTAATGAATAAATCTTTAATGGTATTTTCAGTAGTTCTAATTTTTGTAACACCTTCAGTGTTTGCTGAATCTGTTTCTAGTGATGTGGGAAATATCACAATTGATGAATCTATTTTTGAAATTTCAAGAGATTCTGAATATGTTTTAAAAATTCATGGAATGATAAATCCTTCTCAACATGACAATAAAGGCCATATTCTGATTACTTTGCCTGATGGTACAACAGATGGAATGTTGTTTGTCCCTTCAAATGAAGGTTATTTTGAATCATTTTTTGATATAAATTATAAATCTCAATTAGGAGATTACAAAATTTTAGGAACTTATGGAAACCAAATTGTGGGAAGTTTAACTTTTTCTGTATCTGAAAAACAATTCACCGAACAAGAAATTAAGGAAACCAGAGATGAAACATCTAAATCTGAAGCAATAGCTGAAGCAGCAGCAATAGCTGAAGCAGAAGCAATAGCTGAAGCAGAAGCAATAGCTGAAGCAGA
>JACNFV010000145.1 GCA_014384445.1 Candidatus Nitrosopumilus sp.
TTGGATATCTATCAGTTTCATATTTTCTTCTAATTCTAAGTGGTTTTCTTCTTCCCCCAGTTATCTTACTGGTTGCTAAATTTTCTACTGATTTTCTCACAAGAAATTTACTGAATTACTCTAATTTATACAAAACGCCAAAAATTAGCCTTAAATTAAAAATCTATCTATTCTGTTTCTGTTGTTATTTGCGGTGTGGATTTTATCTCATTTCTTCCTGCTGTTTTTCTTACTTTAGAAAACAATCTTGATTTTAGATCTTCCACATCACCTTGAATTCCAAAATATTTTTGGAATTTTTCAGTTGTGGTGTAAATTTTTAATCTACCTACATTTTGGTGAGTAATGTAATCTAGTTGTCGCAATTCTTTTAGATGTGCATACACTCCTGATCCTCTAGTTTCAACAAGTTGCTTTGAAGCAATTGGTTGTGCATATGCAATATATGACAATGTCTTTAGTGTTGCATTTGGTAAAACTGGTTTTGATGCATATCTTTTAACAGTTGAACTGTATTCTGGTTTCAACTGCATTACATATGATCCGTCTGGTAGTATTGCTATTTCTAATGCTATGAATGCATTTTTTGTTTTTTTGATAATTTCGTTAAGTAATTCTAATGTTTTTATTTTAGATTCTGTGCCTGATGCTCTTATGATGTCTTCTATTCTAAGCGGTCTACCTGCTGAATATAGTGCTGCTTCTATTCTTGCTGTTGATTCTTTTGCATTTTCAATTTTGACCATGTTTTATTATCCTTCTTTAAAATTTAGTTAAAGAAATTCCTCTCCATTTCTATTCCGTTGTTGTCTCTTCTTTCATAAGTATAATTTTGATATCGTCCTCTTGCTGTTCTAAATCTACTTTTTGATCTCTTGCTAAAAATAACGCTGCAAAAAAACATCTAATTGAATCCACTTGATCAAGTTCTGCAATGATGTCTTGCAGTAATCCAAACCCTGTGCTTGCAATTTTTTTCATGATTAAATCTTCATACTTTCCAATGATACTTTCTAGTGAAATAAAAAATTCTTGAAAATCTGGTGCCTCGATTGGCTCTATCTCCAATTTTCTATTTCTTCGTGATTGTGGATTTGCAATTGTGCCGATTAGATTCTGTAGTAATCCTAACAAGTCATCTAATGACACTGGGTATGTTGATTCATGTCTGTATGGGATATCGATTAATTCAATATCTACATCTGTTCTTTGAAAACTTGGTTTTTTATCCATGGCTGCTTTTTGTAATGCAAAAATACTTTCAACTTTCATTCTGTAAATTAATGATGATGATAATGCTGCCATCCCTGCAACTTTAAGATCCTTTGAACCCGTTTTTTCTAGAATTTTTGTTAATAAATTTAAAATTTGAATTAGATCTATCTCCCATACGTCTTTTTTTACAACTGCTTTTGTATCAAATAAAACATTGATTGGTTCTTGAGAAATACCGTTAGGAGTTTGAGATTCACTCACAGCATAACTCTTCTGTTATTCAATAATATCTAATGACTCTACTTTTTTCTTACTTCCAGTCAACTCTTATATTGTAAAGATTGATTTTTTTAATTATGAAATCTGCAAGGATCACTGCTCCTAATGAGCCACTTTCAATATCTGAATCTGAAACTCCAAAACCTCAAGGAGATCAAGTATTAGTTAAAGTAGGCTCTGTTGGTGTCTGTCACAGTGATTTACATCTGTGGGAAGGTGGTTATGATCTTGGTGATGGTCAATTTATGAAAGTCACTGATAGAGGAGTAAAATACCCTGTAACTCCTGGTCATGAAATTGTTGGTACTGTTGAAGATATCGGGGATAATGTTTCAGGTATTGTAAAAGGTGATCAAGTACTTGTTTTTCCTTGGATTGGATGTGGTGAATGCCCTGCATGTAAAGTTGGAAATGAGAACTTATGCGATGCTCCAAAATCTATGGGTGTTTTTCAAGACGGTGGTTATTCTGACTATGCTTTAATTCCAAATTTTAAATATCTAGCAAAACTTGATGGTGTAGATCCAGATGCTGCAACTTCACTTGCATGTTCTGGACTAACTGCGTACACTGCAATTAAAAAAGCAAACCAAAATTCTCCTGAATTCCTTGTCATTGTTGGTGCAGGTGGTTTAGGATTGATGGGTGTTCAAATTGCTAATGCTATTACCGATGCAAAAATTATTTGTGTTGATTTAGATGATCAAAAATTAAATACTGCAAAAGAAATGGGTGCTGATTTTGTTATTAATTCTAAAGAATCTGATGCACCTGAAAAAATTATGTCCATTTGTAATGGTAAGGGTGCTGACAGTGTTGTTGATTTTGTTAACGCTCCACCAACTGCCAAACTTGATTTTGCTGTTTTGAGAAAAAGAGGGAATTTGGTTCTTGTTGGATTATTTGGCGGTTCTATTGAATTATCTTTAGTAACCATTCCTCTCAAATCTATTACCATTCAAGGGGCATATACTGGAAACTATGATGACATGGTTGAATTACTTGCACTTGCACGAAAAGGTACTCTAAATCCTGTAATCTCAAAAAGATACAATCTTGATGAATGCAATACTGCATTAGAGGATCTTAAAGCAAGAAAAATTCTTGGCCGTGCTGTGATAAACCCTTAATCTAATTTTAAAATTATTTTTCAATTATTTAATAATCTTCTAAAACCCAACCCGTTTTAATGATCTCTTGGTCTTCTTGTTCTCCTACCCCTGTGGCATATCTCCAAATACACCTTGCATCTGTTTGCATACTTTCTTGTATTTTCAATAAAGACTCTGCTTCAAAATTTAAATTTTTATCTGCAGTTCCGCACTCTTTACAGAATTTACATTTTTGATCTAGACTAACTGGATTTATTTCAATTAAAGGATATGCACTACATGCCAATGGTTTGTCCTTGTAAATTTTACATGGGAATCCCCCATGCGTTGATTTTTTACCACTATGTGTATCTAAAAAAGGACAAGTATTACCATTATCTTCAATTCCCATTAATTGATACGCTAAAATTTCAGTGGGAGTCTGGTTTTTATTTTTAGAAACCCCTATTCTTGGTAAAATTTTAATTTTAATTTTATTTAATTCTGCTAATTTTTCAATACTCTCTTTTTCTTCTGGTAAAATCAACACCCCTATTTTTCCAAATTGCTTAGTCGGGTAATACTCTCTTTCAACACAACACTTAGAACACTCATCAACACATCTAAACTCCATTAGATAATTTTGAATGCGATAGATAAAATTTCTTTTGGATTTTTTAAAAATTATCTTCTAAAAACCTCATCAGTTATATGGTAACATGACTCATCAACATTATGGGTAAGCGTCAAGTAAAAAATGAAAGTGCCTTAAAAGAAATTCGTCTTCCAGAAGAAGGTGAATTATTTGGCAGGGTATTGAAAATGATGGGTGGAGAAAATGTTATGATAAAATGTGATGATAATGTAACTAGAAGAGGACGAATTAGAGGAAAATTAAAGAGACGAGTTTGGATTCGAGATAATGATATTGTAATTATTGCTCCATGGGATTTTGATGCTACTGGACGTGGAGATATTGTTTGGAGATTTACCATACCTCAAGTACAATGGCTCAAAGACAATGATCACATTGCAAAAGATTTCTAATTTCTAGACACCTTAGTTAATATAGTGAATGTTTTGTTCCTGAAGGTATGGAACAAGGTACAGTAAAATGGTTCAACCGTACTAAAGGCTTTGGTTTTATCGAAAGAGAAGGTGGCGAAGATATGTTCGTTCACAAATCTGACGTTGATGGATTCATCAATGAAGGCGATAAAGTCGAGTTTGAAGTTGGTGAAGGCCAAAAAGGCCCAGCAGCACAAAAAGTCAAAAAATTAGAGTAGACATTTGAATTTTTAAATTAAGATTTCTTCTATGTTTTCTTAAACAGTCTATTTTTTTATTATTTTTATTTTCTAGAATATTTGTGGTCCCGCGGGAATGAATTGAACATTCGACAACCCGGTTTCTGTATGCCTGATATGCTGTTTTTTCGGTCAGCCATCTTAAGCCAACAACTACAGCCGGAAGCTCTACCAGGCTGAGCTACCACGGGACAAAAATTATTAATATTATTGCTCTTAAAAACCATAGTGCTTTTTTTATCTATATTTAATATATGGATAAATAGTCTTAAAAATTCCAAATAATATAATGTCTGAATTAAAATTATCTTATTCTGGGTATGTTTGTGCCCCTTATCTACACAATCGTGATTCTCTTGAATTAAAAGAATCTTGGACTAATTCTAAAAATATTGAAAAATTATTTTTTGTTACTGGAACATTTTCTGATGAAAGCCAACCCTATTTTTCAACTTCTGCTAATCATTACCTACTAGCCAAATTCAAAAATAATTCTATTGTGACAAAAGAATTATCTAAACACATTCAAGAAAAAACTTCTTTTATTTTTAATATCAAGGATGATCTTTTTGAAAGAGAAGTTTTGGGTGAAACCAATTTTATTTCAATATATTATTTAGAATATGGTGAAGATGATGATGATTTACAAGAAATTGCAGGTCTATTACTAAAAAGAGAAAAAATTGAAGTTGCAGGAATTGGGAATATGATCACTAGTTGTTCTGTTACCTCAAAATTTACATTTCCTTATTCTGAAAATATGATTATAATTGAAGTTGCTAGTGAGAAAAGCCATCAAAGTGTAAAAAAATATTGTGATCAAACACAACGTGATGTTACTAGAAAGGGATTCACACTATCTAATTTATTGAGTCTTTCAATTCTTGATCAGCTAAAGTAGAAGTTAAATATTCGAGCAAAAACTGTTTTTTATGAGTAAACCATCTGATCCAGGTTCTTTGAAAATTGGTTCATACATTTTACTACCACACACTGATCAACCTAGCGGTGAGGCTTGTAGAATTATTGAATATGATACATCAAAACCTGGAAAGCACGGTGCAGCAAAAGCTCGAATAGTTGGTCAAGGTAT
>JACNFV010000133.1 GCA_014384445.1 Candidatus Nitrosopumilus sp.
TCTAAATTATACTAATTTGAAAATTATCTATTATGGAAATATCTAGTAGAAATGTAGTAGAAGGTACTGCAAGGTCCCCACATAGAGCGATGTACAAGGCTATGGGACTTACTGATAATGATTTATCCAAACAATTCATCGGAGTTTGTCATACAGGTAATGAAGCAACCCCATGTAACATTCATCTTCCACAATTAGCCTTAGAAGCTAAACGCGGAGTATCAGATGGCGGTGCAACCCCTAGAGAATTTTCAACAATTGCAGTAAGTGACGGAATTGCAATGGGACATGAAGGCATGAAGTCATCTCTAGTGTCCAGAGAAGTTATTGCAGATTCAATTGAGTTGATGGTCAGAGCACATCAGTACGACGCACTAGTCGGAATCGCAGGATGTGACAAAAGTTTGCCCGGAACTATGATGGCAATGGCAAGATTGAACATTCCATCAGTATTTGTTTACGGCGGAACAATCAAGCCAGGAATGTTAGACGGAAAAGAACTCACAGTTGTAGACGTCTATGAAGCCGTAGGGGCTTACGATGCAGGAAAATTATCACTAGAGGATTTAAAAAATATTGAGAATGTGGCATGTCCAAATGCAGGATCATGCGGAGGAATGTTTACTGCAAACACCATGGCATCAATTTCAGAAGCCATCGGTTTGGCATTACCTGGCAGTGCCAGCCCTCCAGCGGAAGATGACAGACGAAATACAATGGTGTACGATTCAGGTGTCGCATGTGCCAAACTTTTAGAGATGAACATCAGACCAAGAGACATCTTAACTTTTGAAGCATTTGAAAACGCAATAATGATGTTAAATTCAGTCGGAGGTTCGACAAACGGCATATTGCATTTGCTTGCGCTTGCAAATGAGGCAAATATCGATTTGACATACGATGATTTTGAAAGGATTAGAAAGAAAACTCCTCATCTAGCTGATATGAAGCCTGGAGGAAATTACGTAATGGAGTCACTGGATAGAATTGGAGGAATACCATTTGTCTTAAAAAAATTGTTAGAGAAGGGATTACTGCACGGGGATTGCATGACAGTTACAGGTAAAACAATTAAAGAGAATCTTGACGCCATCAAACTGCCGGACATAGAACAGAACGTCGTAAGATCAATTGAAAATCCGCTACACGAAGTTGGCACTGCAGTTATTCTAAAAGGAAGTCTAGCTCCAGAAGGCGGCGTAATTAAAACAGCAGGTGTAGAGATGACAAAATTTACTGGCAGTGCCAAGGTTTACGATAGAGAAGAATATGCATTTGATGCAGTGTCCAAAGGCGAGATTGATGAAGGCGACGTAGTTGTAATCAGATACGAAGGGCCAAAAGGAGGACCAGGAATGAGGGAAATGCTAGCAACAACTGCAGCACTGGTAGGTCAAGGGCTAGGCAAGAAAGTGGCAATGGTAACTGATGGCAGATTTTCTGGAGGTACAAGAGGATTCATGGTAGGACATGTTGCACCAGAAGCATATGTCGGCGGACCAATTGCACTAGTCAAAAACGGTGACAAAATTACAATCGATACTGAAACAAACGCTCTGGACATCCATGTATCTGAAGAGGAGTTAGAAAGCAGAAGAAAGCAATGGGTCAAACCTGAACCAAATTACAAAACTGGCGCTCTTGCAAAATTTGCAACTCTTGTAGGTTCAGCTGCAAACGGTGCAATTACATCGGCCAACCCATAAAAACAATCAAGTCACATCCAAAATCCATCAAAAACAATTACTAAAAACGATAACAAAGAAAGTTAAATTATTTTACATTAAATTAGCACCACACATTAAAAATAATCTTACCAAAGTACGACCAAATAAACAGTATTACTTAATATAATAATACTAATCTTAAGCATAACTAAATCAATAAATACCAGTAAAATCTAATTCCGTCATGAACCATTTGGAGGAGAACAACGTATCATATGCACATCATTGGAAAAGAGCAATGAAAATGAGCATTGCGTTGTTCATACATGCATGGATTCCAAACATTCTAGAACATTATGCCAGTGATCAATTAAAAAATTAGTAATTTTTATTTAAATTTCTTAATAACAAACATGTGCTAAGAACTAAAGTTCAAAATTGTTTTGAGATATCCAAGAACAGTTTTAGTTAACATGATTTATTTTTCATAAAGCATTTACTAAATTTTTTAAGTTGTATTTCTAAAACTATTCTAGTTCTTTATCTTTTGTAAAACAATGTTCGGCTTCCTCATCTCTACCTAATTTTTTTAATGCCGCACCTTTGTGTCTAAATGCAGAAGGGTATTTGGGATTCTTTTTAATTACATCATCAAAGCATCCGATAGATTCTTCAAATTTTTTTAAGTTGGCTAACGCGTTACCTTTGTTAAACAGCGCCCTGAGATCTTCAGGATTCAACCTAGCTGTTTTATCATAACATGCAATGGCCTCCTCGAATTTTCTTAGGTGTGCTAATGCGTTACCTCGGCTAAACCACGCATTGGAGTCTTCAGAGTTAAATCTAATCACCTGATTATAACACGCGATTGATTCGTCGTATCTTTCTAGTTTATTTAGTACGAAACCCTTGCCAGTCCAGGCCATCAGATCTTCAGGGTTTAATCTAATTGCCTGACTATAGCATACGATGGATTCTTCGTCCTTGCCAAGTTTAGATAATGAATGGCCTTTGTTATTCCAGGCACCGCAATGCGTAGAGTCCAAACTGATTGTTTTATCATAACATGCAATGGCCTCCTCGTCTTTGCCTAGTTTGGCCAATGAATTGCCTTGGTCATACCAATTTTTACCCTCAACAATCCAATCTTCTTTTCTCTTATCGATTTTGGATTTACCAAAGCCAAACAATCCCATGTCAAGACATTGTAAGATGTCCATTTAAGATTATTTTATTTTCTCTAAAAAGTTCTAACGATTAAAAATAGGCTATATTAAATTCAATATCACAAATTTATAAAAATAAAATACATTCTTTAAAATCTAAATTAAATAATAAAAATTACATGTATGAAAAGAAACTTCTACAGGACCAAAAAGAACGGACAGTCCTTTTTGTAGGATTTCTAATTATTATGGGCATATCAATTATGATGATCCCATAATTTTTTTTATTTTTATTCAGATTTAAAAAACATCTTACTAATCATGAAAAGTTTGCCTGACTGGGAAACATCGCAGAAAAATTATATTTTTTTTATGTTTTAAGAAGGAGATAAAGATAGGTAAAATTAACAAAACGTGTTGGATAATTTAGATGTGTATGAGTGCGAGCATCAAAATAAAACTCTAAGAAAAGTTGAATCCGAATGCAACATAATAGTTTGCAACAAGTGTTATGCGGAATTCACAAACGTGTCTACAAAGCCATTGTTTCTAGCAAAACAAATTTTAACTTTAACTAACAAAAAGATTGAAAACATGCCGAGATTTATGAGCGGCAAAGGACCAGATGATTCGTTAAATCTATGGCACAATTGCAACAATGATGTTTTGGAACAGTTAAAAAAAATAAAAGTTATTTCTGAAAATATCAAGAACGAAGAAATAACAACCAAGGATGAAACAGATTATAATTTTAAGGACATACTGCACAATACAGACCTAGATGGAGAGAACCTTCATGGTCTGTATAGGCACTCTACAAAATTGATCAAGTAATTAATAAAAAATTAAAAATACTAACTAATATTCATCCATTCCTAAAACATCATAGTAAGCTTTAGGTATCATTTGCTGACCTTTAAAAAATACGTTATTTACAGCCGTGTCAAGAACATATGTTCTTGCCCAATCATCGTCACTTCTTATGGAACGACCAAACCCTTGCAATAATTTAGTCAGTGTTTGAGAAGTATACCACAAAGGAAATTTATTCATTTTTGCTTTTGTTCTTTTTTCAGTGTAATTTGGGTATGGCACTTTTGCAATAATTTGAAATCTAGACAAATCATCTTTCAAATCCACACCCTCCCACAGAGATGACGAAAGCAAAACGCCAGTAGGATCAGAAGAATGTTCCGAGATCACTTCATCTTGTGTTTTATCTTCTTTGTTTTTACTATGACAGAGTCGAATCCGCCTAGTGTTTTTTGGAGACAGGTATCGAATAATTTTGTGACATCTTGGAATTGAGGACGTTAGAATCAATCCACGTTCATCGGAGTGATCATCCAAAATTTTATCAATCGTCCTTATTACTTCCAACTCGTCTTCTTCAGTGGAGCCATAGCTTAATCGCCGAACATTGAGAAGATCAATTTTTCTGTTTTCCAATGGGAATGGCGATTTAGCTGTGTCAACAAACGCAACATCGTCTTTTTCCAAACCCATATTTTCACAAAAACTGGATTTGTGTATTGTTGCAGACATAAAGATTTGATACTCTGTTTCAAAAAATTCGTGTGCAAATTTTGAAACGTCGATAGGTTTTACAGATATGGTTCTAAAATTACCATTGATGTCTTTCACAGGATCATTGACTACAAAATTATCCTTATCTGCAATGATGTCAATTTTTGCCTGTGCGGCCTTGTCGTAACGTCGCTCCAAGCCCGTAATTAATTCAAAATCAGGATTGTTCTGAAATAGGGCACTCTCTTTGATGTCTTTAATCTTTTTAGCATACGAAAATGCAATGTCGTCAGTAAGTTGAATCATGGAATCTAAATCCGTGAAATTGTACCTGTCAGTGCTCAAATTACATTCGTCCACCTGTCCAGCAAAAATGTCAAATCCGACAAATTGGATTATTTGATCTTCGATTTTATGAGCTTCGTCAAATACAGTTACCTTTCTGTTAAGATAGTCAGCAAATAATTTTTTGTTGTATTTCATAATGGTAAAAAATGCATGATAGTTCCATAACGAGTGGTTAGAAACAAGAGCATCGTATTTTTGTGAATAATAATGACATGAAAGGGAATCATGAGTCTTATCCTCAACTTGTTTAATGG
>JACNFV010000203.1 GCA_014384445.1 Candidatus Nitrosopumilus sp.
CAAAAAGCCTTTGATCATGCTAAGAGTGGCAATAATGCAATGAAAATTATCATTACCAAATAGGAAAGGCTTAAGAAAGGTATTTTTTTTATTTCAAAATCGAAGCAATATGGATTGGGGATTAAAAAATAGATTATCTAGAATTATCAAACCACATAATAATCGAGCATTAATGTTAGCAGTGGATCATGGTTATTTCCTTGGTCCAACTGAAAAACTAGAAGAACCAAACAAAGTAGTTGCACCACTTCTAAAATACTGTGATTCCTTAATGGTTACACGAGGAGTTCAAAGAACATCTGTACCTGCAACTTCTGATACTCCAATGGTATTGAGAGTATCTGGCGGTTCAAGTATTATTGGTGATGATTTGTCTCAAGAAGATATTACAGTTTCTTTAGAAGATGCTATTCGTCTAAATGCAAGTGCAGTTGCAATGTCTATCTTTGTTGGCTCAAAATATGAATATCAAACTATTGTAAATTTAGGAAAATTAGTTAGTGAAGCGGAAAGATATGGAATGCCTGTTTTAGCTGTCACTGCAGTTGGTAAAGAATTAGGTAAGGATGCTAGATACCTTTCATTAGCATGTAGAATTGCTGCAGAACAAGGTGCCCATATTGTTAAAACATACTATTGTGATAATTTTGAAAAAGTTGTTCAATCTTGCCCTGTCCCAATTATTGTTGCAGGGGGGAAAAAAATTCCTGAACGTGATGCATTACAATTAACTTACAATTCAATCAAGGCTGGTGCAGTAGGTGTTGATATGGGTCGAAATATTTGGCAATCTGAACATCCTGTTGCAATGATTCAAGCAGCAAGATCAATTATTCATGGTAATTCTAATGTTGAGCAGGCTTACAGTCTTTACAAAAAACTAGCAGCCCAAGATAACCAAAACAAATCAAAAAAACAAAACAACCCTAACCAAAAGAAATCCGCTAACCCTAATCCGTCAAAATAATAATTTAAAATTACTTATCAATTTTTGATAAATGAATATGTGCAATTTTCCATGTTGACTCTTTTACTAATACAAAACTTGCACGTCCGTTAATTACCATATGTTCACCTGTGAATGCTTTATTGTCTACTAGCATTCCTTTTTGCATTAGTTCTAATGCCACAATTGCAAAATTATCAAATACACTAATTTTTGGATTTTTTATTTCATAATTATAATCTGATATGCTGATGAATCTCAATTCTTCTAACTCAATTGTGGTTTGATAATCTTTAAGATCATATGGCGGCAAGTCGCTAAAACTTGAAAATTTAGGATCATCTAAATGAATTTCTCTTAGTTTGCTTAGATCTTTTGTAATTCCAGATTCAAACAATGTTTCAATTACTTTAATGATTTCTTCGTTATCTATCAAAATGATCACTTCAAATCTAAAAATTATCTGTTTAAGTCTTCGGTATTGGATGGAAACATAAGTATTCTGATGAAATTGGATTAGATTAGAAAAATGGTATCTGAAGAACAAATTAAAGACATTAGAGATCGAGTTGACCGTCAACATCGGGAATTGTACAAGGCAATTAAAATTCTGACTAGAGATATGATGGACTTGAATTACTCTAAAGAAGATTTGGAAGAGATTAGAGCTGACATTCATCAAAGAATAGACCGATACATGAATGCTGAACTTGATGATAAAGAACTGTTATTCCCTGTTGACAGGGAATACAATCAACATCATGATGATTAATCATTATTATTGAAATAATTTTTCCTTTACCAATTTTAATTCAGTTAGAATTTTATTTTTCTATTTCATTATGTGATTTTAATACATTTTCCATCTTTTCTAGTCACGTCATGTTGTAGTCAAGAATTACAAGGTTAAGCAGTCAAAATTCACACGTTAATACATTTTAAATTATGGTGAAAAATTAAATTAATAATATGGAAACTATGACCGGTGCAAAAGCCTTGATGACAGCTATGGAAAAAGAAGGCGTTAAACAAGTATTTGGTTTACCTGGAGGTGCAAATCTTCCAATGTATGATGAATTTGCAAGATGTGATATTAGACATATTTTGGTAAGACATGAACAATCTGCAGCACATATGGCTGATGGATTTGGCCGTGTTAGTAGAAAACCTGGAGTTTGTTTTGCAACTTCTGGTCCTGGCGCTACAAATATTTTAACTGGACTTGCAACTGCACAAGCTGATTCAGCTCCTATGGTTGCTGTAACTGGCCAAGTACCTGTTGCAATGATTGGAAAGGATGCGTTCCAAGAAAGTGATATTATTGGTATGGCAAACCCTGTTGTCAAATATTCATTTCAACCAAGATTACCTGGAGAAGTTCCTGAAGCTGTAAGAAAAGGATTTTACATTGCAGAAACTGGACGTCCTGGACCTGTACTTCTTGACATTCCAAAAGATGTTCAACAAAACGAAGCACCTATGGATTTTCCTGATGAATTCACAATACAAGGTTACCATCCTTGGAATGATCCTGACGTTGCTTCTGTCCAAAAAGCAGTTGACATGCTAGTTAATTCTGAGAGACCGATTATTTTAGCTGGTGGTGGAACTATAATCTCTTCTGCATTTGCTGAATTACAATCTGTTGCTGAAACTTTAATGATTCCTGTAGTTACAACCTTCAAGGGAAAAGGTGCATTTCCAGAAAATCATCCTTTATCTTTGGGTCCGATTGGAATGCATGGTCATGCTGAAGCAAATAAAATGATGGCAGAATCTGATTGTGTTTTAGCTATTGGAACTAGATTTTCTGATAGATCTGTTGGAACTTTTGAGGCATTTGAAAAACGATTAAAAATTATTCACATGGATGTTGATCCTGCTGAAATTGGTAAAAATCAAACTACGAACATATCTGTGGTTGGCGATGTTCGTGCATCACTTAGAGTTATGGTAAAATTACTTTTACAAAGATCACTTAAAAAATCTGAAGACTCTGTTTGGATTAAACACGTTAGAGAAACTAAAGAATACTGGAAAGAGAATTTGAAAATTCACCCAGGTGAAATGGGGGCTGCAAAAATCTTAAGAAAACTTAGAGAATTATTGCCAAAGGAATCTGTTGTTACTACTGAAGTAGGCCAACATCAAATGTGGGCTTCATTATTTTATGATGTAATTCAACCTGGTACTTTTTTTAGTTCAACTGGTCTTGGTACTATGGGTTGGGGATTCCCTGCATCTATTGGTGCAAAAGTTGCAAGACCTGATGTACCTGTTGTTGATATAGCTGGAGATGGAAGTTTTAGTATGACTGAGAACTCTCTTGCAACTGCTGTATTGGAAGATATACCTGTAATCGTGTTTGTTTTAAATAATTCTACATTGGGTATGGTTGCTCAGTGGCAAAGAACATTTTATGATCGAAGAATGGTTGGAGTGGATCAAGGTGGCTGTCCTGATTATGTTAAATTAGCTGAATCTTATGGAGCTCAAGGAATTAGGGCGCAATCTATGGATGAACTTGACAAGGCAATAAAATCTGCATTAAGTAGTGACGTTGCAACTGTTATTGATATTCCAATTGATCCTGAAGAAGACGTATTGCCATTTGTAGCGCCTGGAACTTCCCTTTCGGATATGATTTTACCTTCTTAGTGATTGATGATGTGGGCAATTCTTTCTATTTTAGTTGAAAACAAACCAGGAATTTTGTTTAAAGTAACTCATCTTTTTAGATCCAGAAATTTCAATATTGATAGTATTTCTGTTGGAGTCACTGATGATGAAAACTATTCCAGAATGACAATTACTACGTATGGTGATGATAAACAAATTATACAAATTGTAAAACAACTTGATAAAATGATAGATACTGTTGAGGTTAAGCAATTAGATGAACATAAAACACTATTTCGTGAACTCTGTATTTTTAATATAAAACTAAGTAGTGCTAGTGATAGTATGGAAGTTAATAAATTGGTTAATGCGTATGGTGGAAAAGTTCATGATGTGAAAAAGGACTCACTCATGGTTGAATTAACTGCAACTCCTGCTCAAATCCAGGCATTTGAAGAATTAGTAAAACCCTTTGGAATAATCGATGTCGCAAGAACTGGTGTTGCTGCTTTACAAAGGAGCGGAGCTTGAAAGTTAGAATATTTGATACGACATTAAGAGACGGCGAACAAACTATTGGTGTATCTTTATCACCTGATCAAAAATTATCTATTGCTAAAAAACTTGATGAACTTGGAGTGGATGCTATAGAAGCTGGTTTTCCAGTAATTTCTGACGGTGAGGCAAAAGCAGTTAAGATGATTACTGGTGAGGGATTATCTTGTGAGATTGTAGGATTAACTAGAACCATCAAAGGTGATATTGATGCTGCAGTTGACGCTGGATTAAATTCTATTCATACATTCATTGCAACTTCTGATATTCACTTGCAGTATAAACTTCAAATGACTAGAGATCAAGCACTTGAAAAAGCAATTGAGGCAGTTGAATATGGAAAATCTCGTGGATTACAAGTCGAATTCTCAGCTGAAGATGCTACTAGAACTGATAGGGAATTTTTGAAAAAAGTATTTGGTGAAGTTGCAAAAGCTGGAGCTGACAGAGTAGATATTCCTGACACTGTTGGATATTCTACCCCTGAATATATTGCAGAAATTACTAGGGACACAATTATTGCAACAAAACTTCCTGTGAGTGTTCATTGTCACAATGATTTGGGATTGGCTGTTGCAAATGCATTATCTGGAATTCATGTTGGTGCAGCATGTGCACATGTTACGATTAATGGTATAGGTGAACGTGCTGGAAACGCTTCGTTGGAAGAACTCTCTATGGCGTTACAATGTTTGCCTCAGGATCAAAAATATGAAACTAATATTAAATCTGAATTAATTTATTCTACTTCAAGGTATATTTCAAAAATTGTGGGAATTAAAGTTCAACCAAACAAGGCTATTGTCGGTGA
>JACNFV010000117.1 GCA_014384445.1 Candidatus Nitrosopumilus sp.
GATCGTGGTCTAGCTTGGTATGATTCTGCGTTTGGGACGCAGAGGTCGCGAATTCGAATTTCGCCGGTCCCACTTAACCATTATCTTATTATCAAATTATTTGATACACCTATTGTCGAGCAATGAGGATGAGTTAGAGAATTGATTTTGAATGAAATATACTACTAATACTGAGCTCGGCATGTTTTTATCAATTTGATTTAACTTGTTTTTATTGAAATTTGAGCGACGTGATATTATTTTAATTGCTGGGCTAATCCTAGTGATGCTTGGAATAAATCCATTTTTGGGTATTGCGTATTCTGCAATCATATCCATTGGATTATTTTTTGGAATCAAACTATTCGTTGCTAAGAAAAACCAATCCATCCGAGAAGATGTGGGTGAAGGCATCTGTATGGAATGTGGCTCTAAAATTATTGATAAAAAATGCCCAAATTGCGATGAATCTTAGGAATAAGTTCTACGTCTTTCTTAATACCCTGCAATTTCCTTTATTTTTTATGATTTTAATATCTCTGACTTTAACAAATAGCTCAACTTTTTCTCCATTTGATTTTAAAATGAGTCCTTTTCTCAATGAATATAGGAAATGCAAATGAAATACTCTATTATTCTTTTATTGTCCTTGGTGCTAATTGCTGGAATTTCTGCTCCTGCATATGCTCAAACAATTGCTGATCATGTAGTGATTAATGAAGTTGATACCAATCCTCCTGGCGATGATTCTGAATCTATTTCTGAATGGGTAGAGCTTTACAATCCTACTGACGATGATGTTGACTTGGGTGGTTGGAGTATTGCATCCACTACTGTGTTGAAAAAAACCTTAACAATCCCTGATGGAACTATAATCTCTTCTGGAGATTTTTTAACATTTGTTAATCAAAAAGTTTGGTTTACTGACACTGCTGAATTAATTGAATTAAGAAATGGTGATGGCCTATTGATTGATAAAACTCGTGAAGTTTTTGATCTTGAAAATGATTCTAAATCTTGGCAACGAACCTATGACGGTTTTGCTGATTGGAAATTTACATCTGGTACGGCTGGTGGTTCTAATGGTAAATTGATTCAATCCTTTGATACTATGCCTGTTGTACTCACTCTTTCATCTGATAAAACTTCGTATGGATTTGATGATACCGCAGTAATCTATGGAACTGTTTCTGAAAAAATTTTTGTTGAAAAACCATATTTTCAAGCTGAGCCAATTTTAATAACTATTTCTGGACCTAATTTTGATCACAGTGTTTCACTTTATCCTGATTATGATCTAAATTATGAAACAACTCTTAGAATATCTCAAGTACTAGGAATTAGTGAGGGTAACTATGACGTGTCTGTTACTTATGATGATGTAGTTGCCACATCTACTTTTTCTGTTAATTCTGAAATCATTGAAGAAACACAAGATAGTGATTCACTACTAAGTATAATGACTGATGAACCTGAATACCTTCCAGGTCAATTAGTAAATATTTCTGGAAGTACTTCTGAAATTATTCCTTTTGAAAGTTTACAATTTACTATCACTGATTCTGTTGGTGACTTGGTTACTAGCGGAAATCTGTTTACATCTGATGGACAATTTCAAACTAGTATTTTTTTAACAACTGTGAATCTAAATTATGGTACTTACACTATTGACGCTAGATATGGGGATGACATTGATTCTGCCACTTTTAATGTGGTCGAAAACTTTGTGGATGAATCAGAACCTGTTCTTATTGCTCCAGATTCTCTAATTTTTGATATTGATAAATCTGAATATTTACTTAATGACTACATGACTTTATCTGGAACTATTGCTAATTTTGATTCTGATAGTGACATATACTACCAAGTTGTATATTTCAATTTTAAAGCCTCTGATGGAGCAGTTCCTACAATTACAGCTGGTGTTGATAGTGCTGATTCTGGTGAACGTCAATCAATGGAATTCAAATTGACTGCTATCCCTGATGATTACGGTAATTTTTCTATCACTGCTAGAATTCCTCCCGTTGTATTTTCTGAAAGTGACTATGTTGTAAAAGCAAATTATGGTGGTCTTGTTGCTGATCAATCCTTTTCTATTATATCTGGAACACCTTCCACTGGTGAAAAACCATCTGAGAAAAATCCTAATACGTCTATACCTGGTAAGCCTTCTTCAATTGACGAAAAATTTGAAAATGGATATTTCACTTCCAGTGTGAAAACAATTATTGAAAAAGTTAATCGTATTTCTGATAATTTAATATCCGTAACTACCGAGGAAAAAATAATTGATGAACAATCTGTAAATGCTAGGGTCTTATCTGGTTCTATGGTCACTATGTCTAAGGACAATCAATCTGATGTCAATTTGCAAGTTTCATCTGAGTCTGGCATTTGCATAATTGGCACTACTGCTGATTGTCTGGTAAGTGAATCTACAAGAAAACCTGGTCAAATTTTTGAAGTAGTTCAAATTGATGGATTGAATTTTAACGTACGATACAGTGGACCTGATGTCCGTTTAGAGAAATTTAGCATCTCCCCTCTAGCCTCTGATGATTTTCTACCTGACACTAAATGGAATGTTGAAGTGATTAAGACTGATGAAATTTCAAGACTTTATTACAAAATTACTTACAAAACTTTAGAGTAAATTCAAAATACTGACAAATTGATACTTGATTAAATTGAAATTACACGTTTTAATGTTCTATCAGGACGATCCAAAAAAATGTACTGCTGCAAAAATGGTAAAGTTTGGTCTTGCTAAAAGTATAAAAAAAATCGGTTCAAAGGGATTGGTTTTAGATCCGTTTTCAGAAAAAACATTACTTCCCAAAGATAAATCTGTGATTAATTCTATTGTTGGCATTGACTGCTCCTGGAATCTTGCAGATCATGCTTTTTCTCAAAAGTTTAACGGTATCAAAAGAAAGTTGCCACCATTATTTGCCGGAAACCCTGTGAATTATTCTAAATTAAATAAATTAACTACTGCTGAAGCCCTATCTGGTTCATTATTCATCCTTGGTTTTAAAGAACAAGCTTTGGAGTTACTAAACAAATTCAAGTGGGGCCATACTTTTTATGAATTAAATCAAAATCTTTTAAATGATTATTCCAATGCTGAAAATGAGGAACAAATTAACACTATTCTTGGCGATTATGGTTTACTTTGATATTTGGTTTTTGCATATGCGATAACTCCTGTGATTACTATGATTGAAATGACAGGGACGATCCACATATTGTGATTCATTTCATTTTCAATACTTGATTTGTTTACGGTTACGCTTGGCAATTCAAAATTATTTTTACTAACCAGAAAACTTGATTCATAGAAATCTGGTTTTAAAACTGAATTTGAAATTGCAAATACTTTGATGCTGTTTGCGCCCGTTTGCAATTTGTTTGTTATCTCTGATACAATTTTTATGACAACTTTATCCTCTTCGAGATTTATTTTTTCTGAGGCTTGTATGTTCCCTTTACTATCCATTAAAAAATATAACACTGAATCTGTATTTTCTGTTTGAATCAAAATATCTATATTTTCTCCATGTTGAATTATTTTGCTCATTTCAATTTTTTTAATAATTGGAAACTGCACGTTCTCAAACTCTGACCATTTTCCAATCTTAAATGGATATGATTCGTCCTCAAATGATTTTACTGTAATTGTTCTTGATTCTGGAGAGTATGATTCCAAATAAAATGGACCGTTACTGATTACTGCGTGATTATTTTCTTCAATCCATTTAATTGATGAATCGTATCTATTTTCATAATATTGTTGCATGTTTTCACTTTGTTTTAATGAACTTGGAATGATTTTTTTATTTTTATATTCTTGAAGATTTTCTTTAATTATTTCTGCATCTTTTGGAACAATTAGTGATAACCAATTAACACTCTTAGCTGTAGCCCCTGATCTAGAAAATGACACCTTTCCATCGACAACTGCTTTCTCCATAGACGCTGTTATTTCCCATGGAATTGGACTCCATACAGCCGCCCATTCTGCAATTTCATTTTCATCAAAGTGCCAATAATCCACATAAACCTCAACGGTATCGCTATCAATTTGATTTATTCCTCGAATTGTCTGAATACTTTGCGCTGCTCTTGGTGTAAACTCTGTATCAAATGTTTTATCATTCTCATCATTTTGTGTTCCCCATTCAATCGTAAAATATAACGAATGTAAGATGTCATTCATATCCATTGATTGCCCATTATGCCAATTACTGAATTTAAAATCAAACGTCACTTTACTTGTTGCAAGTGTATTTGTTGCAACATTGTCCCATTTTTGCAATACTGGATCCCACATTTTAGCCTCAATAGGAACTTTGATCTTTTCATTTGGTCCTAGTGTTTCAACTTCCCATTGTGCTCTGACTGGAAATGTTTCTCCCGTAAATGGGTGCTTGAATGTTATGGGGTCTGAAATTATTCCCCAAATCTGTCTGCTGTATGTATCTGTTAACCCCATTACTGGATTCCATGATCCTTGATAAATTTGCTTTACGCCAATTACTAGTTCCTTATCATTATTTTTTGCATTAATTGATGTAAATCTGCTTGGCACTCCAGCTCCTAAATCATTAACCACTCCTTCTACATTCTGATTTACAACATATTGATCAACTTTACTTGCTAGAAAAATTCTCACTGATTCATTAATTCCTTCTACAACTGCTTCTTGAATTAACTGTGTTCTTTTTTCTGACGTTTCAAAATTCCCTTTGTATATCTCTTGAGTTAACTCGTCTAATTTTTTATTTTCATAATTCCAATATGTCTGGTCGTTAAAACCTGGCATATTTGAAAACCATGGCGAATACATTTGACCTAATCCTATTGAATCATATTTTACAAATGCAGAACGTCCCCATCCTTCTG
>JACNFV010000146.1 GCA_014384445.1 Candidatus Nitrosopumilus sp.
CAAAACGTTTTGACATTGCAAAAAATCATGGATTTAGAAAGTTCTTTGCAACTATAATTAAAAATGCAGAGGGCCTTAGTCCAACAATGACTGAGAAATTAATCAATCATATTGGAATTGTACAAATGGATGGTGCTTATTTTACCCCTAGTATGGAACAAATGTTTGATGCATACAAAAAAGCAATACCTAATTTACTTATTGATCAAACTCATAAGCATGAATTAAAAATCAAACAATTAGAAATTGAGAAATCTGAATTACAAAAAATCAAAGAAGATAATGAAAAACTCAAAGAAGATAATGCAGAAATAAAAGAAAGTTTTGCTGAACTCAAAAAAACCAGTAACATACTTGTTGATTGGATTGAAGAACATAAAAAGAAAAAAGACTAGGTATCCCGTATATTAGAATAGATTTACTATAGTTTCTTTGATGAGAGAAAAAAGAAAATGTATCATATGTTCATTTGGTGAATTCAGATGTTCTGCAACATCAATTCGAAAAACCTGCAGTAATAAGTGCAGTAGAATCTACATGGATAATCGTGATAAAATCCAATACAAAGTTCTGTATGCTAAAAAAACCTACCTAAAAAAATACAACAAAGGATAAGATATTGATTTTTGGATTGGTATTTTTTGCATTGATTGCTTTAGTTACAATTCTATACTATACTGATTCAACATATGTTGATGTAATCAATACTGCAGTAGAAGTAAAAGATGGTACTCAGAATACCCTTGATACTATAATCACTATCAAAAATACTATTTCAGAACTTGGTGATTATCTAAAGTAAATCATGGCCAGATACCCTGATGTATTTTGTATCAATTGTGGTTCAAACAAAAAGATGGTCTACGATGCTGTAATTTCAACCAAAAACAGGCATGATCCTGACAAAGAAATCTCTGTTTATTGGTGCATGAAATGTGATACTATTCTGAGAATTCAGAAACAAAAAGTTCATGATAAAGTGACATCTGTCCGAGCAACAATTTTCAAAAATAAATGATCTTCATAAATAACTGTTCTTTGATGATAATTTAGATGAAATCTGTAATAATTATCGCAATAGCATTTGTTTTTCTTTTTGTCCCACAAACCGTTTTTGGATTTATCCCTGTTGTACCTGAAGACTATGTTAACGAAACACCCACATTAGATTGGGGAATAATGTTTGTGACAACTACTGACAAATGTTATTCTAATCATGAAAAAGCATTAGATTTCTATGCAAGTTTAACACAACAATACTTTAACAAATTCAAATTTGATCACAATCCCTATTTTGTAGAATGTATAACTGATGATGTAATGCCTTTAGCTGTAGAGGCTGCAACAAATTATGGGGATTTAACAATAGTTATTCCAGATTATTTGATGAGTGTTAAAGATAGACACACTACTGGCAGTTTGGGTCATTATGGTTTTTACGATATCAAAACAATAGTTTCTCAAGCAGAAACTCTTTCTACTGAAAGTAAGAATACAGGATGGACATTATCACATGAACTTGCTCATTTTGCACTTGATTGGAAAGAATATGGCAATGACATAAAACGTGAAGCTGTACATAAAATCCAAAAACAATACAACGACTGTAAATCATACGATACAACTCTAACTAATTGTGCTTTCTTATGGGAATCAATCCAAACTCCATCAAAAAAATGGATTCCAATCATGTCTCCAAGTTATGCAATAAAAATTGCAGAATCAATGAAACCTGTTCCTGTAGAACCAACATGCCCTAGTGGAACTGTTCTAAAAAATGGAATTTGTACATCAATAGAACAACCAAAAATTATTCAGAAATACACAACTTTTGCAAATTGGGGCACTATCGGTAAAACAGTTTATGACAATGACTGGGTTTCTCTAGAAGGTAGCGTATGGGCAAATTCAAAATACGAAGGTAGATGGGATTTTGTCAGTAATACGATGGTAAAATTTTACAACAACGGAGATTACCTTGGAGGTGACACCACTGATTCTCAAGGGAATTTTAAATTTGATGCATGGCTTGTAAATGGAATAAATAATTACTCAGTAAAGTATGATGGTTCTGATAAATGGTATGGGTCAACTACACCGGGTCCAACATTTAATGTAATTGAAAAGCCCCCTACTGAGAAAACTGCTGATTCAAATCCATCCCTTGGCATAACTTATTCTGTAAATGGAGTACAAAAATCATCAGCTATTGAGGGCGATGAGTTGTGTATAGAATATGGGTTGAATATGTATTATTCAGGATATTCGGGACCATCTTCACCTATGAAATTTGAAAAAATACGAATTACAAAAGAAATTGTAAATGACTATTATGATTCAATAATAGATGGTCCATTCACAACATGGCATACTACTGATGGTTCTGGAAAAGTTAATTTCTGTGAAACTTTGATAACGCCTGAAGGTTATTGGGCAATTACATACAGATACAGTGCACAATATCCTGGAGGAAGTGTTGCGTATAGTAATGCCCCAACACTTTCTATGTATTTTGAACAAGATCCAAATAATCCATATGAATCCGAACAAGAACGTGAACAAAGGGAACTAAATGCACGACTAGTAGAAGAAGCAGAAATAGGGTTGAAAAAACAACAAGAATTAGATGAGTTACAAAGAGCATTTGATAAATTAGAACAAGAGAAAATTCATGAAGAAAATATCCTCAAATTACAAATTGCAAAACAAGAAAGAGAACAAAAAGAAAGAGAAGAACTACAAGAACAAAAGGAAAGAGAAGAACATGACGAACAACTCCGAAATGAAGTTAAGATTCTACAATCTCAAGCCCATAATGATCTTAAATTGATGCATGCCGTTGATAAAGTCGAAGAAGAATTAAAAAAAATATCATCTGATACTACTGAACAAAAAATAATAATTAATAAAGCATGGGATCTTTTAAAAATTAACAAACAAAAAATTGCAGATATGGAATATGCAAAAAAAATGGGAGACAAAACATTGTCTAGTAAAGAATACAAGAGTTCAATATTGAACTTTGAAAAAGTAAGCAAAAATGGAAAGCAAGTAGACAGTAACCTCAATGAAATTTCAAAATCAATTAAACAAATAGAAAAAATGCAAGAACAGACTTGCTTTTTGTTTTGGTGTTGGTAATATTTTAGACAGTAATCATTTTTTCTAAAATTAGGGATTTTCAACTTAGACGTACATCTAGGTATGATTTGGGAAAGTGTTTAGAAAAACACCTACATTCTTCAATAAGATGTGCCATTACATAGAACAATCCCCTAGTTTTAGGCATGAATTTGTTAGAATCGTAAAATTAATTCTAAAAATATGCATAACCTGATCTATTCATAAAAGTAATAACATCAAGAGTATTTTCTTATTTTATGGGTTTTTGGCGTTCAGTAGGAAAAAAATTATCTACGCCATCTGAAGAAGATCTAGAAAGAGTTAGGCAAAATGAAAAACGTCTCCAAATAGAACGTGAAGACAGGAGAATAAGGAAAAATATTTTAGAAAAATTTACTTTTAAAGAATTAAAAAATATCTGTAATGAAATTTTAGGTGTAGAGCCACGTGAGATTGTGAAAGATAGGAATGGAAATATCTTGTATGATAAAGATGGTGAGCCTGAAGAATATGAACAGGATAGACATGATTATGAAGAGTTCATATGTAATCCAAATAAATTCAAAACACAACAAATCAAAGATTTTGCAATTAAACATCAAATTGTACCTTTTAATTATTTTACAACTATACCTGAAACTGATTCTAAAAAAAGAGAATTTGAAGACATCATTGATAAAATCAAACTATACTTCAAACCTGAAAAAATTACTAATGAGGAACATTTGGAAGCACAGCTTACAGTTTTTCTAAAAGCAACTTTTCACGATAGACAAATTAAACGACAGGAAGGAATCAAAGCTAATGATCAATTAGACATAGTAGTAGATGATACTTTTGTATTTGAATTAAAAGTACCAAAATCTAGAACCGATTTAAGAAATTTAATAGCACAACTTGAAGAGTATAAGGAAGAATACCCTTACATCTGCGTCATAATTGCAGACATATCAGGTCAGCAAGGATCTGAAAATAACACAATTAATGTCACAGATGATATCAATAGTTACAAGATAAAATATAAAGAAAAATTTGATGTAGATACACTAGTTTTTAAAACTGAAGTAAGAAAAAGATAATTTATTATTATCAATGTGTTAAATTTTGATAGTGGATAAGATTCTACAAACAAATACAATAACGTATAATCCAACACTCCTCATTCTTCAACAAGATGTGCCATTACATGGAACAATTCCTAAGTTTTAGGCGTGAATTTAGGCATATTTCTTAGGTAGTGCTAAGTACATCTCAAAAAGATTGAATGAGCATGATAAAACTAACTGTACTTGAAGCAGACATAGTTCGTTTGAGTTGGATTGAAAGTAGATTTGAATATATGTTTCAGGAATATCGAAAGGCAAAACCAAAAAAGAATTTCGATTTTTCATTTGCAAGTATTCTAAGAGAATATGCCATGATACAATTATTGAATTTCATAGAGGCAAGAAAAGATTTACTGAAAAATCAAAAATCATCAAAGAAATTTCGTAGTATTGACAAAGTGTTAGAGCCACAATGGAAATCCGTATTTGCACATGAAAAAGGTATAAGAGAAATTAGAAATTGCTATCTTGGACATATTCAAAATTGGGGGGAAAAACTTTGAGATTACAATAGATGAATTATCTGAACTACATCAATTTCCAAATACAAAAGGTGATATGTTATTTCTTATTTCTATGGCTATGCAGTATTGT
>JACNFV010000147.1 GCA_014384445.1 Candidatus Nitrosopumilus sp.
TGGTGTCATGAAGATGCTGTGCAAAACTGACAAATGGTGCCAACCCTGTTCCGCCTCCAATGCATACGATTCTTCTTGTATCTTTTTCGCCGTTTGGTAGTGTGTCATTGATTGTAAGACTACCTGCAGGTTTTGTCCAACTAATTTTGTCACCTTCTTTTGCATTAAACAATAAACTAGTCAATCTTCCTGGAAGTGGTTTTCTAACCCATCTAATTACAAATTCAAAAAATTTTTTATTTTATGGGGATGATGAAATAGAGTATGCACGATTGACAATTTGACCATCAAGAGGCAATCCAAGAGTCAAAAATTGACCTGCTTTAAAATCTGGAACTCCGTCATCAGGAGTAACACGAAAAATTCCTAAATCCTCTCTCAATAATTGAGTGTAAGTAATTGTACCATTTTCCATGGCATTATTTTGCCCAATCAGTTAAAACAGAATTAACTTTTTGTATGATTGGATCATAGTGTATTCTTGGTTCAGTACTTACTAGCAATAATTTTCCTTTAAATGGAATTGTAAATAATGTAACATGATCATATTCAGTAAGGGTTAACCTCTCCTTACCTAAACGAAATGTAAAATTTTGTGCCTTTCGCCATCGCTCTAACGTATAATGAATGGACATACCAATTTCGTTTTCAGTTAAAAGAGAGTCAAGATCCTTTCGTTCTACACTGTGTAATATTTTGGATTTATCATTTACAAATCCAGCAAAGCGAATATTCTTATCAGAATTCAATATGTCTGAACAAAGTTGTTCGTAGTTTGGCTGTTGTACTATTTCCTCAGCCATTCCCACTCAGGTCTCTCTTCATAATCTTTGTCATCAGTCATTCAACATCAAGAATTAATTTAATCGTCTTTGTTAGACGGCTGCATGTAGTCATTTGGAGTAAACTTGAACTCCTCCTCATCAGAGTAAGCCTCCTCAGCATGCTCACTAATATCCAAACCAATGTCTTCCTCTTCAGGAGTTACACGAATTCCAATAAGATGTTTAATTAATTGTAAGAGAATCCAAGTTCCACCAAAGCCCATTACAGCGGCTACAGCAATACCAACACCTTGAATCCAAATTTGATCATAATTACCATATAACAAACCATCAACGCCAGAAGGATTAATCAAAGTGCTTGCAAAGATACCAATTCCAAGTGCACCGACAATTCCGGCAATACCGTGTACAGAACTTACATCAAGTGCATCGTCAATTCTTAATTTATCTCTAATGAGTACAACTCCACCATAAGATAGTATACCGATTGCGATTGCAAGAACAAATGAGTGTTCTACACTAATGTATCCAGATGCAGGAGTAATTCCGGCAAGTCCGGCAATTGCACCATTAATGGTAGCGACAATTGATGGTTTACCAGTACGCATCCAAGACAATCCTGCCCAAATTAGGGCGGAAACTGAAGATGCTAAGTGAGTTACGATAACAGTATTTCCGGCTACACCGCCTGAAGCAAGTGCACTACCGGCATTAAATCCAAACCAACCTAGCCACAATAATGATGAACCTAGTACAGCAAGAGGTATGCTGTGAGGAATGTTTATAGCTGGACCAAAGCCACGTCTTTTTCCAAGTACAAGTGCAGCAGCTAGTGCAGCCATTCCAACAGTAGTGTGAATAACAATACCACCAGCAAAGTCAACAACGCCTAGTTGTGCTAACCAGCCACCACCCCAGACCATGTGTACGATTGGATAGTAAATTAGCATAGTCCATGCAGATATGAATATGATAAAGGAACTAAATTTCATTCTTTCAGCAATTGTTCCAGTAAGTAATAGCGGAGTAATACATGCAAACATTAACTGGAACTTAACAAACAATACTCCAGGTATAGTAGGAGCATATTGTTCTAATGGAGCATCCCAAGGAATACCTTTCAAAAATGCCCAATCAAGATTACCTATGACGCCAGTAGTAGAAGGACCAAATGATAGACTAAATCCGAAAACAAACCACATTACACTGAGTAATGACATTCCGAAAAATATTTGCATAAAAATTGAAACTACATTTTTCTTTCTCAATAAACCAGATTCAAACAAACCAAGTGCAGGAATCATTAACAATACCAAACATCCAGCAATTAACATCCATGCTGTATCACCAGTATCTATCATAATTATAATGAAATCAAGTTTTTGCATTTAACAGTTTTCCAGTTTGATTAACAATGGTTATCAAAAGATATGCAATTTCTAAATTATTATTTACTTTAACAAAATAAAACAACTATGTTAAAACTTGAAGTTATACTCGCACAAAATGACGTAATGAATATCAGTGAAGGATTAAAAGAAATCGGGGTTGGTGGATTAACAGTTATCAAAGCTAGAGGAAGAGGTGCAAAAACTGCAGCTGAAATCCACACATCAAAAGGAATGGAAATTTTTGTTCCTCATTTTGCAGATAAATTCAGAATAATGGTAGTGATTCCGGAATCAAAAGAAGAGAAATCAGTTGAAATAATCAAGAACAACTCCAGAGGCGGTAAAATTTTCATTTCACAAATTTTACGTGCAATTGACATTACTTCAGGAAATGAAGGCGAAGAGGTAATCTAGAATGAAAATATCATTTGAGAAAATCAGAACTACAAAATTAACTAAAAATGAAAAACTAAGAATCCCAATCATGTTAGCAATTATCGCAATTCCACCGCTAATTTTGGCTTATTGGTCAATGTGATAGGAGTCAAATGAAATGAGTTTGTTATTAATTACAAAAAGAGGAACTGGACAAAGATTAGTCGATGAAAAAATAAACTATAATTGGGCAGGAAATGAGTTTAAGAATTTCCAAGAGGAGAGAAAAAACAAGGTCTTATTCAAAGAAGAGAAAACAATTGTTTCGTCCGTAAGAGGAACTCAAGTAAAATATTTAGAAAAATCCAAAGAGATTACATCCAAACCAAAACAAGCTTACATTACCATTAATAGAGGAACAAAGAGAGTCCTAATAGACCTAAAATGAAAGCAGAAAAAATAATTCCCCAACTAAGCAAATCAAAAGTGTTTATTGTAAAATTAAGTTTTGCAGCAATAGGTATGACGTTAATTGGATTATACTTGTTTTCAGACTATATCTAAATTAAATTATTAGAAACTAAACTAAATGCACCACTGTGGAAACACCACGTCTATCAAATTCGACATCATTTTCAACTTCACTAACAGTAACAGTAAATGAAATCACATCACGAGGCTTTCCATTTTCTGCGTGAAGTTTCAAATGGAGATCTAACCCATCAGATTCTCCAGTGGGCAAATTATTTTCTTCCAAATATGCACCGCACGTAGATTCAATACGAAATCGGTCATCTTTGAAATGATAGCCAAGTTTCATTTTTCTATTTTTTCTAGGATTCCCCTTAACAACAACATCAATGACTCCAGGTTTTGTTTCAGTGTATCCTGATTTTTGATTTACAAAAACTCCAATTTCTAGAGGCTTGCCAGCAGTAGATTCTGCCATTTTTTGAATTCCATCATTCATGATCACATCCACTGCTTTGATAGATTGCGCAACCTTTGCTAGCCATTCATTTGTTCTACTAATGGTTGCCTTAATTCCTGCACGTCTTCGTTTGTCTTCATCTTCAGGTAATTTGTAATAATCAACCCAAGCCTCATAATCATGAGAAATATCTTCGATAAAATCAATACACGTACGCTTGTATTCATTAGGATCATCTGTTCTTTCTGATTCATCACCAGTTCTTATTCCATCATAGCCTTCAGGCATTGCCATACTCTAAATTTATGGCAGTTCTAAAAAAACTAATCTTGACTGAAATTAATGGTTATAATAGGAATTTTCATGAGAATATTTAATGATATTTTCAGAATTAATTACAGATTTACAAAATGAATTAAAAAAAGAACTTGCACAAATTAGATTTCTGATTAAAAAGAATCCAGGTTTAGGATACAACAGAATAGTAGAAATTGGAAAAGAAGTGGGTAAAATGTACAACATCAAACTAATTGTAAATTTTCCAAAACAAGGAAGAATAGAAGAATTTGAAATGTATGGAAAAAGAGATTTGAGTTTAATTATAGATTATGAAAGAAAAAGATTCCCAATAGATAGAGCAATTATCAAACAAAAAGCAATGGAGATGTTAGGGGATGTTAAAACAGAAGATGCATACATGTATGAAAATAAAGAGGGAGTCAGAGTTTTTACAGATAAGTGGAAAATAGATATTTTACCTCATTCAGTTCACATATGGACAGAATTTGATGAAAATGTAACAGCATTTTGTAATTGGTTAATGGAAAATGCATATCAGATGAAAAAGAAAGAATAATTCTAAATATTTTCTAATTGTTCAAGTAAAGATTCAGCTTCAGAATTTTTTGGCTCTAATTTCATAATTCTCTTACAACAATCTATGGCCTCATCTTTTTGTTGTAATGCTAAATGAACATTAGTTTTTAGAGTAAGCATTTCAACATCATCTGCATTTAGTTGAAAAGATTTTTCAAAATAGGATAATGCCTTTTTTGCATCATCTACAATAAAATAGATACTACCCATAATGAACATGAAATCAGAATCATCAGAATATTCAGGTTCTAAATTTTTTCCAAATAAGATAGCATCAACATACTCTCCATCTCTTACTAATTTCTTTAAATGACGTTTTGGTTGTTTAAAAAGACCTACCATTTGTTATCAAAAGATCAATCAAAAATCAATAATTTGAATGTAGAACATCAAGAATTTAGGCTTTAAT
>JACNFV010000148.1 GCA_014384445.1 Candidatus Nitrosopumilus sp.
CGTGAGATTGCTAATTTCATGTTCGCAAGAACTCGTGGGTTCGAATCCCTCTCCTCGCGCCATTAAAACTTAATAGACCGGTTTAGTGTGATTTTTTATGGGACGTAGAAAAAGTCAAAAAATTATTCGTACAGGTCCAAAAAATGCCACTACAGGATTATGCCCTTTATGTCATACAATTGGAAAAATATTCCTTTTAGGCTCACCAGGCGAAGAAAGAGCCAAATGTGAAAAATGTCGTCAAGAATTCGAATTATAACTTACAATTTTTGTACTGATCAAATTATTGACCAATAACTTTTTAAGAGAATTTTTTATTCATAAGTAATTATGAGTTCAGAAGCTGAAACTATCTATGAACGAGTTGCAAAACTTGAAGATGAAATTGCATTGCTTCGTAGTGAATTAGATATTATCAAAGGGGCATTTAAAAATAAAATTGCTCGTCATGAAATATCTCTTATCAAAGAAGGAAAAGATATCGATTCTATACTTTGATTAATTTTTTGTCTTTATACTTCTAATCAATTCCAAAATAAAATCTACGTCATCTGCATTAGGATTTATTTCTAAATATTTATTCAAATACTCTAATGCTTTTTCAGAATTCAATAATCTCTGTTCTAAAATCCCTTTATCTCTGATATCCTCTGGAGATTCTGGTTCAATTGCCAATGCCATATTTACACAACGTAGTGCCTTATCGTACACAAATGATTGTATGTATGAATTTTTTAAATTACGAACCATTCGGATAAGTAATTGTTCGGATGAAACTTCATCTAAAAATTCTGGCTTAAATTCTAGCTCCCCTCTAAAATTTTCGTTTAAAATTTCTTGAAGATCATCTATGTCTAGCAAACGTCCATCATAATATGGATCTAAAATCATTTCTTCATTGTATTTTACTACTATGTGACTTGGAAATCCTACAATTTTAAGATCCAACCCAATAAATTTTGCAATTTCAACATAGAGAATTGACATTGTAATTGGAATCCCTAATTTTTTGTCAATTACTTCGTTAAGAAAATTATTTTTTGGATTATAGTAATCATCATCATCTCCGCTATACCCTAAATTCTCAAAGAGATGTTCGTTCAACATTGAGATTAGATACGTAGGATTTTTTACATCATTAAGTGATTCCTTTAATGATGTTCCAATCCAATTAATTTTTTTAACATACTCTTCAACATGTAAATCAGGATATTCTATTAATTGTGAGAATTTTAAACATTTTTCAATCAAGTTAAAATTTGGATTTTTTACAAATGACATCCATTCTGCAACCAGCGGATCAAATTTTTCACTCAATATTGTTAACTCAGTTTTTTTAGGTATAATTGAGGATCTTTCAACTCTTTTGTGTTTGGAGGAATTTCAATCATTTTTTTGAAGGTGATTGTGCCTAATTTTTCATATACTGCCTTGGTGAAGTCCTTGCCCATACTTTTTCGTACTTGATATGCTGAAAAATCAGTGCCCATAAACGTGGTAAGATAATTTTGAAAATCTTTATCATCTTTTAATATATTTTCAATTGCAAAAGCTGCCATTCCTTCCATTGCTGTAAATGCTGCATGGTGTTGTTGTATTGGAACTAGCCATTTTTTATAAATATCTAAAAGTTGCGGAATTGACTCTCCTATTTTTGGATCTATTTCTACATGAGTGAATGTCATTACATCTGGTCCTATCTGTTCAATTAAGAAATGATCCGGATTCAAAAAGAAAAATAGATTTGCTTTTTTTGCAAATGGGAAATCATCTGGCACAGCTTGTAATTGACAATACTCTGAAAGTTTGTTTATCGTTTCAGTATCTAAGGATAGGATTATGCTTGCTAGCTCTTCATTTATTTTATTTACTTCCATTGCCGCATTTTTATTTACTTGTTGTAAATTTTCCTGTACTGCATGAATTAATTCTTCAATAACTGTCATTTTTACTGCTCCCACGTATCCAGAGTTTACACTGTCAAATTTTGATTCATATGGCGCGCCTTGCTTATGTAAAATTATTTTTGGATACCTTGATAGAATAAATTTATTCAGATAAATTATTGAGTCCAGATAATCCCCGTATGTCGTTGTAATTTTAGAAATGTATTGAATTGCATATGTGGAATAGACCAAATATTTTGCAGTATCTTCTTGCATTAATTCTGCAATCCTTGTTTTATTTTCTTTTGCAACTGCATGGAATAGGTCTGTTACAAATTCTTTAGATTCTTTGTCTGCAAATACTTTTTTCCCCTTTAATATTTTTAAATCCGTTAGTTCTGGAAATTTTAATTCAATATTTTCTGGGATTTTTATCCCTAGAAATTCTTCTACTTTTCCCTGATACTCTGAAAAGATATTTGTTGCAATGTCTTCTAAGTTCTTAAATTCCGCTTTTTGACCGATATCCTCATTTGCCCTACTTGCTAATTTTATAATTTCTTTCTCTTCGTCAATTTCAACGGATAATTGTGCAAATAATGCCTCGGTAAACTCTTGAAATTCTCCCAATTTATCTAAAATATGGAAATACTACATTTAACATTAACTTCATTTTTTCAAAGAAAATTCCGCTTATTTAAAAAAAAGAATAACAATGAAATATACAATTATCCATTAGTATTGTATGGCAGCAGTTATCATAATCCCCATATTGATAGTTGTTTTGATTGCAGCTTCTAGCTATATTGTATATGCCTTATTACTTCGTGATTTTCTTTCTAAACGATCTATAAATCAAACACTTGAAAAATATAATATTAAAAAATCACCTTTTGAAATAATTAAAGAATATTATGAAATTAAAAATGAATCATTATCTGATCAGGAAATTAAAAAAATTGAAAAAAAATACAGACGAAACGAACCAGAACAGTTTCTAACTATGTATGATGCAATTAGAGATAATGATAAAACCAGAGAACAGTAGTCACCACTTAGTTATTTTATGATAAAACTAGAGAACAGTAGTCACCACTTAGTTATTTTATGATAAAATTGGATGATAGTAATTCCTACTTGCTATTTTATGGCGTAGTTGGAATTGAAATGAACGGAGTTCCGCCTTCGCCTACTACTAGTGGAAGTTTACCATCCCATGCTTGTGTCTTTAGCCATTCTATGTAGAACGGATTGTTTGACAATGCATTATTGATAATTGAAATTGCCTCTGCTTCACCTTGTGCTTCTGCAACGTTTGCTGCGGCTAAACCTACTGCCTGGGCCTCCAATTGTCTTGCTTCTACTTCAATTCTAATAAGATCATTTTCTGCTTTTTGGGCTTTTTGTTCTGCTTCTACTTTAGATTCAATTGCTTTTGCAAATAATGGTGAAAACTCAAAGTCTGTAATTGAAATTACCTCTGTCTCGATATAAAATTGATCTAATCTCTCTCTAATTGCATTTTCAATATCTGCTTTGACTACTGGTCTCTTAGTAATTAATTCCTCAGCATTATAATTTGCAGATACTTGTTTTACTGTTTCATCGATTGCTGGTTGAATAACTCTACTTTCATACGATAAGCCAATTTCTTTGTAAAGATAGTGAACTTTTTCTGTATCTGGATGATAGTTTACAGTAACTGTTGTTTGAACTGTTTGAAGATCTTGTGATGCACTTCTAGTTGATGTATCATACTTTAGTGTACGAACTTCCATTTGGACTATATCATCTTGGAAAGGAACAACAAAGTGAATACCTTCATCCAATGGTGCACTTGTTAGATCTACTGCATTCCAGTGTGTCAGTATGCCCCTATTACCTGCATCTACAATTTTTACAGATGAAGACGCTACTACGGCTATTACGATAAGAACAATAACGGCTGCAACAACAATTTTTGCTGCACCTGCGTTTACGTTAGGTGATGATGACTGATATTTTGACACATCAACGCTAGTTATCACCTACTATTATACCCATACAATCGTCTTACACTAGGGAATAATCTGCCTCAACAGATTTATCCTGTTTAGTTAATCCGTTATCATGGAAGCTGACTTTTCATGGATTTATCTGATAATTTTCTTAATGGTTCCATTGGCTCGTATTTTGCCTCGTGTTTTGAAAAAATACAAAATTGGCGGATTTCAGTCTCAGGAAATGCCTCAAAGACAATTTGAATCTGATTTTAATAGGTATGAGGATCAATCGGATAAGCAATTTCAATCTGCCCCAACTGAATCCCAAGAAATTCCAAAATCTTCCAAGCCACAAACCAAAAACATGCTTGTTTTAGGTGAGTTGCATAGAGGAGTAAGATTATTTGAAAACGTTCAAAAAAATACAGGATTAACAAATGAAGAACTGAATTCCATTTTAGAGGATTTAGAAACAAATGGTTTAATGAAAACTCAACAAAAACCAGGACTAATGGGTATGAAAACAGAATTAGTGCCAACAGATAAGGGATTCAAAGAATACTATTCTTAGACGTTCCAGATATTATTTCATTTAGAATACTGATGTTTTGGCTTAATGATGTTTTTTATCTAACGCAAGAAAATTACATCTAGATCGATACTAATTTCGATAGCACACTTCATCATTAATGGATTTATCATAATCTTATGAATTGTAAAAAAGGATTTATCCACAGTTTTGCATATTTTTCCATTTTAGATAAAACATGCTGCATCCATTGCGGTGCTGATGAGTCTCTTTAGTCTAAGCGGATACTTGTAAATTTTTAAGAATAATCTGTGTGCCGGGGGCGAGTTTCGAACTCGCGACCTCCAGATTATGAGTATTGCCTT
>JACNFV010000151.1 GCA_014384445.1 Candidatus Nitrosopumilus sp.
TAATGCACATCCAGTAGCTACTGTAAGATCTGCTTTTTTACAAATCATTGCAAGTGGTGCTACATTGTTTGATTTTATGGAATAGATAGTGTATGCACCTACACTACTGCCAACACCTGATGGGAATACAAGAATAGTATCTTTGATTGCTTTTTCAAAAAGAGGGTGTTTTTTATCACTAATAATGCCAGTTTTTTTATCAACTGTTCCCAAAAAATTAATTGGATCATTTGATTTTAAAACAATGCCTTCTACCTTTCCTGAAACTAGAATTTTATTCATCTTGTTTCATCTTCGACAATTTGTTTTAATGATTTTAAATTAACATCCACACCATTAGAATTTTTAAGATAAAATGCACCCTTGATACTATTAGTGGTAACTGCATCAACATCATCTTTAGATATCAATGGAGTTAGACATGTACAACAATCGGCAAGAATTTCACATCCAGCACGCTCAAGTTCTGTTATGTAGCCAATTTTTTGTGCCTGCTCCTTTACAGTTCGAGGTAAGAAAACCATACATCTTTTTTGAAAAGAACGACCTTTTAGTTTAGCAGTAAGATCAGAAATTTCATCTAAACCTAATTGAGGACTACCAAGTGTAATTAAATCACCTTTTTCTGCAGTGTTGAGCTCGTCATGTACATTTTGCATTTCTTTTTCATCAAAATCTATTTTTTCAGTATCTGAGTCACCATCACCAAAAATAAATTTAGCACAAGTTCCAGATGTGCCCATTCCACCACACATTGCTTTAGATTGTCTTTGATCCATTTCATCAAGGCCAGAAATATTTACAGATGTATCACCTAATTTTCCAGCATAAAATCCTAACATCCCATATGTTAATTCATTTGGATTTTTAACTTTCATTCGTATTGTAATATTTGGAGTGTCTTCTTTTCTTAATGAAGAATAAGGGCTTTTACCAACAATGGCACTAGCTAGTGCACTAAATGCACTTTCTTTGTTTGTTTTTAAATTATCATATGAGTTTGCATGGATAGCAGCATTACTTTCTGCAAATGCAACTTGTGTTCCATTTTTAGGAATATCAAAAATTTCATAAGGAATACAAGAAAAGGATGGAATGACTCCCATTGTTTGATATGAATTTTTAATGGATAATTGCTTTGAAATAAAATTTTCATCTAATTTGTAATTAGATACATTGTCAATATCAAATCCCATTGGATTCAAAGTTGTTTTTACTGTAACACGGGCATCTTTACTAACGCTAGATAGAAGTTCTTCTCCAGCATCACCAATTGTATTATAATTTACACCAGAAAGATGAGCCCATTCAATAGGAATTAGTTTTTCAGCATCAGTTGCTTCACCAGTTGCAACCAAAATTCTATATGCCATTTGCATAGTTTCTCCTTGTTCTCCTTTTAGTGCAGATTCTTCTTCTCTAGTTAATTCCAATGGTCAATTATCATTATTACAGTTATAATACTTGTGCGTAAATTACAATTGAAAATGAAAAGAATTCTTACGGGTATGACAAATACCATGAATGCTGTGAAACCACCAAGAATTACAGCATTAAGAGATCTACATAATGCGGAAACGGGTCCGTTTAGCATTTTAATTGGAACTATACTTTCTGCAAGAACTAAAGATGAAACAACTACTAAAGCAGTAAAAGCATTATTTTTAAAATATAAAAATCCTGAAGATTTAGCTAATGCAAAAATAAAAGATGTAGAAAAAATAATTAGATCAATTGGATTTTTTCATGTTAAATCTAAAAGAATTGTAGAAGTTGCAAAAATAATTCATCAAAAATACAAAGATAAAGTTCCAGAGGATCTTGATACGCTAGTACAGTTACCAGGTGTTGGGAGAAAAACGGCTAATTGTGTTTTAGTGTACGCATTTGAAAAACCAGCTATACCAGTAGATATTCATGTTCATAGAATTTCAAATAGGCTAGGTTTAGTGGATACAAAAAATCCTGAAGATACAGAACAAGAGTTAATGAAAAAAATAGATAAAAAATATTGGATTGATATAAACGATACATTTGTAATGTATGGTCAAAATATTTGTAAGCCTATTTCTCCAATGTGTGGTGTTTGTAAAATTACAAAAAGTTGTAAATATTATAAAACTAAGAACGTTTCTTAGTAAAATACAATGTTGCACCTATAAGTCCAATTCCTGCTGCAACATAAAATGGGAAAAATGCAAACATATTCTTTCCAGGATCACCAGACAGTATGTCTATAATCATAACTCCAGAATTTATTGCAGGTGGATCAGTACTTCCTTGCATTCCATGAACTGAATACGACTCAAGTTCAAATTGTCCAATATCCAAATTTGTTACAACTATTCTTGCTCCATTGTTTACAGTTAATCCTGCTCTATCAGTAAATGATACAATAGATTTTGCTTGAGGATACCAACCTCTATCTAAATCACTATGAACAACAATGTACCCTTCATCAGGAGTTTGTACTGCAACCCAAAATTTATTGTCAGGTTTTGGACCCATACCAACTTCAATAAATTCACTATTATCCAGTTTGTCATATACTCTAAAAACGGCATTGCCATCTGGATTTGCATAAAGTAAATTGTTGTCAATGGTAATTTGCCAGCTTACACTGTGAATGTTATCTAGTGGAATTACTGGTGCATTACGCAATACGGTGTTAAATTTTTCTGCAGGAATTTGCATATTTTCAACAATTAAAGAAGGGTTTACTTCCTGAGCAAATGCAGGAGTAATTACGAATCCAAGAAATATGATTATTAGGATTAGATACTTCATGAGCTAATCCAAATTTGTTTGAATAAATATCTAATCAACAAAAGGTTTTGGAGTATCCAAAATTACCTTTGCTACTTCAGGTCTTAGAATAAATTCAGATGGTGCCTGACCATTTTGGATCATCTCTCTTAATGCAGTCCCACTAATTTGCTCTTTTACGTCATTATCGTGTGGACATGCCTTTGGAGTTGTGTAAGTAAGACATTTTCTACAATAGAAGAATGGTGGGAAAAATACCGGAGAAATTTCTAATTCTGGATAATCCTCAAAGATTTTTTGTGCTGCCATTGGATCATAGAACTTGCCGACACCTGCGTGATCACGTCCAATTATGATATGAGTGCAACCATAATTTTGTCTCATAATTGCATGATGTATCGCTTCCTTTGGACCAGCATACTTCATTTGTGTATGTAATGTTCCAAGTTTACATCTATTTTCAGGATAGTATGATTTTATCATAGTTTCATAACATTTTACAATCACTTCATCGACAAAATCACCAGACTTTTTCTTGCCAATTACAGGATTTACAAATACACCGTCACGAGTTGTTATGGATGTCTTTTGTAACATTTCATGTGCCACATGTGGTGGATTTCTTGTTTGGAATGCACAAATTGTTTTCCAACCTGCTTTTGCAAAAGATTCTCGAGTTTGAGTTGGTGTTAATCTATTTTTTCTAATTTCAGTATCGTTCGGTCTTTGTATGTAATCAATTTTTCCACTAACCAAGAAATCTTTCATTGACATTGTGTATCCTACACCAGGGTGTGACGAATCAGTAGTACCGTAAATTCCTTGAGCAGTTTTCTCTTTATCAAAAGTAAATGTTTCATCAACATGTAATACTGCAACTCCAACACCATCTGGATTTTGTAACAGAACATCTCCTGCTTCTTTCATTTTAGAAGCAGTTTCTTTATCCACATCAAGTACAATTGGAATAGTCCATGCCAAGTCATTGGCAAGTCTTCCACGAGATACAACACTTTCAAAGTCTTGTTGTCCTAAAAATCCCTCTAAAGGGCTAAAAATTCCATCTGCAATATTTTCAACATCATTTGCTAGATCTTCAGTAATTGTAATTGAAAATAATCCTGTAGAATCAACTTTAGTAATTCTGTTAACTAAAATTCCACCATGTGCTTTGATTGAATTATTTTCAGACATGGCTAAGCATCTATTTATGGTCTATATGAAGTCCACACTCTTTGTTACCATCTTGTTCCCACCACCATCGACCTGCACGAAGATCTTCACCAGGCTTTATAGCTCGAGTACAAGGTTCACATCCAATACTTGTGAAACCCTTGTCAAGAAGACTGTTGTACGGTAAATTATTTTTTTTAATATATTGTTGAATTTGATCCCAGGTCCAATCAACTATGGGATTAATTTTTAAAATTTCACCATGTCCATGATCTAATTGGAACATTGTAACATCCTCACGATTTTTTGTCTGATCGCGTCTTAATCCTGTTATCCAACCATCTAAAGTATTCAACATTTTATTCATTGGACGTACTTTACGAATTTCACAACAAAGTTTCCTATTATCCACACTTTCATAGAAAAGATTCATTCCTTTTTCCTTAACCATCTCATCAACTTCTTTTGTATCAGGAAGTAGTACTTCTACCGAAATATTATATTTTTTTTCAACAATTTCCATAATGTCATAGGTTTCTTGTGGAAGTCTTCCAGTACCAAGAGTAAAAAATCGAAAGTTAGGATTAATTTTTAGCATAATATCCATGACAACTGCGTCCTCAGCACCAAAACTTGATGCTTTAGCAACTTTAGGATGCAAATTATCAGATACCCACTGTAAAGCTTTTTCAGTAGTTTTAATTGTAAAATTAAGATCATCAACCTGTTCTTGTGTAAATTTTGTCACATATTGATATAAAATATTTGTTTTATATTGATTACCCAAAAATTTATGCTAAATTATAAACAAGTAAAATTGAAA
>JACNFV010000173.1 GCA_014384445.1 Candidatus Nitrosopumilus sp.
CAGTAACCCTTTGACCCCAAGGAATACGAGATGCTAGACAAGAATTTGAAGGTCTGTCATATACAGATAGTCCAGTAGATTTTGCAATATCTCGAACATCTGATTTTAAAAATTTAGTTTCTACAAGAGGACTTCTTATACCATTTTCCCTAAGGGCCTGAATTCCAGGCCTATAATCACCTAAATCATCAAGATTAGTACCATCAACGATAATTTTTACATCATGTTTTTTGGCTAATTCAATTAAATGGTCACCTAATTCCATCCTACAATGAAAACAGCGATTGGAGTCATTTTTTACAAATTCCTCATTTTCAAGTTCACTATAATCTAAAAGAATTTGTTGAACACCTATTTCTGAACATACTTGTTTTGCTGAAAGAAGTTCATCTTTAGACAAAGTTTTGTAATCAGCAGTAACTGCAATAGCAGAACTTCCTAATGCCTGAAAAGCAGCATATGCAACAACAGCACTATCAACTCCCCCAGATAATGCAATCATCACCTTATCTTTATCTTCAAACCAACTAACTAAATCTGTTAATTTATTCATCATAGACCCTCATTCTTTTCAATCTCTTTTCTCAAAAAGGATTCGATGTCAACTATCGGCCTATCTAATGCATTTGACATATTTTTTAAATCATCAAATTCTATTTTAAAATGAATTTTTCCTTTATGGGATGATTTTTTATAATTTACTTCAAAAGACTTGCCGTCAAAAGTTAGTGAGAAATTATGATTTGTTCTAGGAATAATAAAACGATTAGAATTTGAAATTCTAATACCCAAAGTACCAGTTTCTGAAACTAGAGTGTCAACTATTGTATCCACTTTAACATCATCGCAAATTACGCAAACAAGATTTGTAGGTCTTCCTTTTTTTGTGATTCCAGGATAAATTGAGATATCTTTTGCACCTTGATCCATAATTTTCTCAATTAAATGTCCCAATATTTCACCTGAAACATCATCAATATTTGTTTCAAGAATTTTTACTGAATCCATTTCAATGTTATTTTCATCACCTTGAATAATTTTTAGTACATTAGAAAAACCCTCAAAATCCTTTTTACCTGCACCATAACCAATTGAATTTACATTCATTGAAGGATAATACGAAACGGGGTTATTTGTCAAATTTACCAAAATACAGGCACCAGTAGGAGTTGTTAACTCTTCTTTTGAATTGTTTCCCTGAATATTCAAATTAGAATTTTTAAAAATCTGAAGAACTGCACTTGCAGGATTTGACATTTTACCATGTGAAAAACTAACAGTGCCACCTCCAACTGAAATAGGTAAACAAACAATTTTCTCTTCAAAGAATTTTAAATTATCCAGTGCGATAGTTATTCCCACAATATCCACCAGAGTATCTATGCTGGAAGCTTCATGAAAATGAACGGTATCCTCAGAAACACCGTGAATTTTAGATTCTGAAGAAATTAAAGTATTAATGCATAATTCTGCAAAGGTTTTTGCTTTTATTGGAAGACCTAATTCATTAACTGAATCCAAGATAGCTTTTTTGATTTCAATACCTTTTCTTGCAGAAACATCCTCGTCAATTTCTAAAATCAATTCAGTGGATTCAATTCCACGTTTTTGTATTTTCTGAAAATCCATTTTTTTAATAGTTGAACCTGGAAGAAATTTTTGGGATTTTGTAATCCCCTCAATAATTTTATTTTTATCAGCACCTAAATTAACTAAAGATGACAGCAGCATATCTCCAGATATACCTGCAATTTGAGGATCAATTACAATAACCATGATTAAAAAATATCAAAAATGCTTATAAATTCGCCTAATATTCAATCAATTTCATTAGATTTATAATTTCAAAATTAACTGTAATTTTTATGATTACGATTATTGGTTCTGGTAAAGTAGGCGGAGATGCAGCATTATTCTCAGCACTCAAGAAATTAGATGATCAAATTTTACTACTTGATGTTGCCAAAGGTTTACCACAAGGCGAAGCAATGGATATCAATCACATGCTATCTGAGCAAGGTATCGATGTAGAAGTAAAAGGTTCAAATGATTATGAGGACATTAGGGGATCAAATATTGTCGTGGTAGTAGCAGGTTCTGCTAGAAAGCCAGGAATGACAAGAATGGACTTGCTAAAAATTAACGCTTCAATTGTAAAAAGTGTAACAGAAAATATAAAAAAATATGCAGATGATTCCATTATAATTCCAGTTTCAAATCCATTAGATCCAATGGCATACATAACTCAAAAGGTGTCAGGATTTGATAGAAGCAGAGTGTTTGGAATGGGTGGCATGTTAGATTTATCAAGATTTAGACAGTTTATTCATGAAGCCACAGGTCACTCTAGAGATTCCATTAGAGGATTAGTAATTGGTGAACATGGAGAGAATATGCTTCCATTGCCAAGATTTTCATCAGTATCAGGAATTCCATTATCAACATTTTTGCCAAAAGAAAAACTAGACGAAATTGTTCTAAATACAAAACAAGTTGCAGCAAAAGTGATTGAACTTAAAGGTGCTACAGTACATGCACCAGGAAATGCAATATCAGCAATCATTGAAACAGTTGTCAGGGATAGAAAACAAGTAATTCCAGTTGCAACATATCTTGATGGAGAATACGGTCATTCAGATGTAACAATAGGAGTACCTGCAGTTATTGGAAAGAATGGAGTAGAAAAAATTATAGAACTAGACCTAAATGATGAAGAGAGACAAATATTTGATAAAGGCGTTGCAAATGTTAAAGATGCAATATCAGGTATTGAAATCTAATCCTTTTATTATTCAAACAAACAAAGAAGTTTATTGAAAATTAATGAAATTTTAGAATCAGTAAAGTCTGGAAAAATTTCTACGATTACTGCAAAAAAACTCCTCACATTATATTCTATTGAAGAAGTAGAAAATTTTGCAAAAATTGATATCAATAGAAGTAAGAGAAGAGGGGTTCCAGAAGTAATTTTTGCAGAAAGCAAAGAATTAGTAGATACAAAAAAAATCATCAAGAAAACTTTAGAAAAAACAAATTCCGTGATTGTTTCAAGAATTAAAAAAGAGGATTATAAAAAAATCATATTATTTGCTAAAAAATTAAAAGTAAAAATAGAAACAGGGAAAAATTCATCATCAGTGTTATTATTTAAAAAACCAATTAAATTCGAAGGAGGGAAAATAGGAATTATGACAGCAGGGACTTCAGATATCGGGGTAGGGGAAGAAGCAAGATTGATGTGCGAGGCAATGAATTGTCAATGCATTACAAGTTATGATGTAGGGGTTGCAGGAATTCAAAGGATATTTCCAATTTTAAAAAAAATGATTGAAGAGGATGTAGACTGCATAATAGTTGCCGCAGGAATGGAGGGAGCTTTAGCAACACTGGTGTCTACAATGGTAGACATTCCAATTATAGGAATTCCAACATCTGTAGGGTATGGATACGGAGAAAAAGGCATTGCAGCTTTGGCATCAATGTTACAAAGTTGTTCATTAGGATTATCAGTAGTAAATATCGATAATGGGATTGCTGCAGGCGGAATTGCTGCAAATATAGCAAATAGAGTAAACAAGAAAAAAGGAAAATGACAGAAAACTAGGTTTGCCGTTCTCGTAAATGATATATAACAAAGATCAATTATGGCTGATAGTTGTCCGGTAAACGTGTTGTTCTAACTGCAGACCGTAGTTTAATGACAAATTATAGAGGAAATTTTCTTTATGGCTTTATTGCATGTGGCCCATACGAAGTTTTACCAGAATGGGTTTTTGATAAAGTATTTTGTCCATCAGTAGAAACAGATCCAATTACAGGTGAAGTGAAAGTAGCTCAAGTAGGTTTACGAAGAATAGAGAGTTCACTAATTCAAGGAGGATATAAAAAAGAAGACGTATTCATGGCACATCCTGAAATGCTTGAAAAATCCATTGGACCAGATACCAAAGTTGTTGGAATTAACGTAATGGATCCCCTAGGAATGGCACCAGTTACTACAACAATGTCTCCAGAAAAATTATCCTATGTAGCTATGAAATTTAAAAAGATGTGTGCAAATATTATTCAGCTCAAAAAGAAATATGATTTCAAAGTTGTTGTTGGAGGTAACGGTGCATGGGAATTAGCAAAATCAGATAGAATGAAAATTCATGGAATTGATACAGTTGTTGTCGGTGAAGCCGATGAATTAGCAGTTGATTTATTTCAAGATTTAGAAAAAAACGATGCACCAGAATTAATGCATTGTTTTGTAAGAAATTTAGAAAATATTCCAGTTATCGAAGGCCCTACAATTAATTCGTTAATTGAAGCAATGAGAGGATGCGGAAGGGGATGTGATTTTTGTGATGTCAATAAAAGATCAAAAAAAGATTTACCACTTGATAGACTAAAGCACGAAGCAAAAGTTAACCTAGATTATGGATTTGATTCAATTTGGTTACATTCAGATGAAATGTTACTTTATGGATGTGACAGCAGAGATTTCGTTCCAAACAGAGACGCTATCGTAGATTTGTGGAAAGGACTCAAAGGGTTGGGTGCTAATTTTATTGGAACAACACACATGACATTTTCAGCAGTTGCAGCAGATCCTACATTGATGCAACAAATTTCTCAAGTCAATGAACAAGATAAAACAGGCAGATGGTTGGCAACAAATCTAGGAATTGAAACAGTTTCACCAGCAATGGTAAAGAAACACTTGGGAGTTAAAACAAAACCATTTGCACCTGAAGAATGGGGCAGTGTT
>JACNFV010000153.1 GCA_014384445.1 Candidatus Nitrosopumilus sp.
ACCAAGTAAGATATCAGCCATGAATGGATATCCTCTATTTTGATGAAATATCAATGAACAAAGTCTTGCAAGAGAATGAATAGAAATTGAATTTTGTTTATCGACCCTGTGTAAATTAGAATGATATCGTAGAACATCAACAATATTTTGTGCATCTGCAACGCCTCCAGCCAAAGTTAAGCCAGCATGTAGGTCAATTTGTTGAATTTTCATAGTATTGTTATTTGCTATAAAATATCCTGCACTAGCCCTCATATCGGCACATAAAACAACGCCATCCGTAGCCTTGATACCTACAGTGGTAGTCCCGTGCAAAATTTTTTCTTCAACATTGTTTGACAAAATACACCTTTTTAGATAATGTAAGTGGAATGTCACCCTTTTAAATAACTTTTTGATCTTTTGAAATGATAAATAATGATAAAAAATGAAGATCGCATGCAGTCACATACAATGGAATTACCAAGACTTATTGAAATTGGTGAAAAAAATATAGATGATTTTGGAAAATTTCTAAATTCATTAAATAAGCCAAAAAAGGTTTCATTGATATCTGGAATAACTGTTCAAAAAGTCTTAAAAACTAAAATAGAAAAATCATTAAAAAATAATAAAATTCAATTTGTTTGGCATACATCAATAGATAATCAGATTAAATCAATTAATAAAATTGAAAAAGATGTTAAAAAAGATAATTCAAATTTAATTGTAGGAATTGGAGGTGGTCGCTCTGTAGATACTGCAAAGCTAATTTCATATAATTTATCCATACCATTTGTAAGTTTACCAACTGCTGCATCACATGATGGAATGGCAAGTCCATTTGTTTCTGTAAAAAGTGACAAACCTCATTCAATCATAGCATCTGCACCTATGGGTGTTTTTGTAGATATTGATATAATTAAAAAAGCACCAGCAAAATTGTTAGCTAGTGGTTGCGGAGATCTTATTGCAAACATCATAGCTGTAAAAGATTGGCAATTAGGACATGAGAAAAAGAAAGAATACTATGGAAGATATGCAGCAGATTTGGCTATGATGAGTGCAAAAATTGTTATGGAAAATTCTGCTGAATTTGCAAAAAAAGGACTAGATGCTCGTGTAATTGTAGAGGGATTGATTAGTGCAGGAGTTGCATCATGTATTGCAGGCAGTAGTAGGCCATGTTCAGGTGCAGAACATCTTTTCTCACATGCACTTGATAAAATTGCACCAGGTATTGGACTTCATGGAGAAAAATGTGGTCTTGGATCTATAATGATGGCAAAATTACAAGGACAAGATTGGGAAAAAATTGTTAAAACATTAAAACATGTTGGAGCGCCAACTACAGCAAAAGAAATTGGAGTTAAACCAGAATTAATTATTGAAGCATTAATTATTGCACAAGGGTTAAGACCAGAACGATACACAATTCTAAAAGAAATTAAAATGACTAAGAAAACAGCATTAGATCTTGCAAAAATTACTAAAGTAATTTAGTTTAAACAGTTTTTTGTTCAGAAGTTGCTTCAGGTTTCTTTGCAGGTGCCTGTTTGTTGACATGAGTTTCAACAAAACTAATTTTTTCTAAAGTTTTAACAAATTTGAAAATATCCATTTGGATAAAATGTTTCATAATTTGTAAACCATCAGCACGTAAAATTTCTTCAGGAATTGTAATACTTCCTTCTTTATCTTTTAAATCAAAAGCAATTTTTGTATCTTCTACTGGAAGTCTTTCTTTTAAAATTGCATCAACTTTATCATTAGCAGAATCAAGTGATTTTAGTACATTAACATCAAATAGAATTGTTTTTCCTGCAAATCTATGATTAAAATCCATTTGTACTCTACCAGATCCAATATAACGAATAATTCCTCTTTTATTATCAACTTCAATTGAATCACCAACTGAAACTTTTTCTGCATCTTCACCTAATTTTCTAATAGGAATCATTCTAACTTTTGTAGAATCTCTTTCACCAAAACCTTTGTCAGGAGTAACTTCAACTGTTAATTTATCACCAACAGATGTTTTTGCTAGTGCTTCATCAAATCCTTTTAGAACAGGATAAGATGTTTCACCAATAGAAACCAATTTTGGATGATACTTGACATTTTCTTCATGAAGTGAATGTGTTTTTGCATCTGCTTCAATAGTAGTATCAAAAACCTCATCACTGTCTTTTACTTTTGCAGTATAATCAACTAGAATTAATGAGCCTTTATCAAAAGTCAATAGGTTTGTCTTAGAATTTCCTTATATTAGTTAAACGTTCTTAAAATTAAGAAGGATTAGGAAGAGCTTTTAGTTTATCGTCTGCTATTTTTAGACCTGCTTGTAAATCAGTATCATAGCCCATCATGGATAAGGTTGATCCAATTCCAGAAATACATCTCATGACATGTGATGCATTAATTTCGCCCATACATCCAACTCGGAAGACTTTACCTTTTAGATTACCAAATCCTCCTGCAACTAAAATTTTGAATTTTTTAGCTAATGTTTCACGGAATATTTTATCTTCTAATCCATCTAGATAATTTAATGCAATAACTACAGTTGAACGTGAATCTTCTTTTGCAAATGGTGTTAATCCAATTGCAGACAATCCTGAATACAATGCCTCAGAACAAATCCTATGACGTTGAATTCTTTGTTCAATTCCTTCTTCAAACATAATTCTCATTGCTTCTCTATATGCATAAAGAATAGGTAATGCAGGAGTAAATGGAGTATGTTTTGCTTCATCATAGTATTGGAAATATCTTGGTAAATTGAAGTATGTAGTATTTGGAGGGTTGGCTTCCATGTATTTTCTAGTTCTTGGATTAATACAAATTGGTGAAATACCTGGTGGACATGCAAATGTTTTTTGTGCACCAGTCATTGCAATATCAATTCCCCATTTATCCATGTGAAGTTCTTCACCACCGACAATAGAAACTCCATCTAAAACATAGTAAGAATCATTTCTTGAAGTTAGATCTTTAATTCTATCAAGATAATTTATCATAGTTCCTGTAGAAGTTTCATTCCAAACACAGTAGAATGCTTTAACGTCTTTGTTATTATCAAAAGTTTCTTTGACTTGATCAAATGTAGGATTAACTCCTGGCTCAGTGTTTATTCTAATTGTTTCTCCTCCAGCCCACTCTATTGATTGAGCTAAACGAGTACTAAATTCACCATTTACAGGTATGATTACTTTATCACCTTTTTTAATTAAATTCACAACAGAACACTCTACAGCACCAGTACCAGAAGCAGATAGACAAACAGCATCCCCCTGAGTATCAAAAATTTTCTTTGTGTTATTTACACATTCTTCATAAAGTTTTACAAAATCATCACTTCTGTGATTAATAGATGGCGTAATCATTGATCGAGTGACACGTTCAGGAACATTTGTAGGACCTGGTAACATTACTAAGTATTCCAAAATATCTTCAAAATTGGTTCCACTCAGGCTTATTTATAATTAAAGGATTTTTAGTCTATTTTTTGCATCCAAATTTTCTAAAAAATGATTAGTTCCAGAAGGAACAAGATCATCCCATTTTTGATCGCTTTTAATTAAATCCCTAATTCGAGTACCAGACAGTTGATCTCTTTTTAAAAAGGGAATTGAAATTACTCTAACTGTTCTTTTTGAATATAGATGATCAGTTAATGGGTCATTTGAAAAAACAATATCAAATTTTGGAACAATAGTATCGATTTTTTCAATCCATTTTACATGGTTATCCACATCAGGAATAAAATAAATTGTGATTTTGTTTTTCATTGAATCGTCAATTGAAGATAAAATCATTTTTTTTCTTTCTTCAGCAGAAAACGGATTACTTTTTTCAATAGATTTGTTTGAGCTTCCTAAACCCAACCACAAGTTATCTACTTTGGATAATGCAAATTGTAATGCTTCAAGATGACCTAAATGAAATGGTTGAAATCTTCCTATCAACAAACCATTCATACAAAATATAGGAAATTTCTTTTTAAAAAACTATCATAAAGAGTCCAAACTAGTAAAAATATGGATTTTTTAAAAATTAATGGAGCACATGGTGAAGGTGGCGGACAAATTATACGCTCAGCAATTACATTATCATGCATTACAAAACAACCAATTCATTTAGAAAATATTAGAAAAAATAGGAAAGACGAAGGACTAAAAGCACAACATCTTACTGCAATTCGAATTTTACAAAAAATTTCAAAAGCAGATGTAATTGGAGCTAAAATAGGCTCAACAGAACTTAAATTTATTCCAGGTAATGTAGAAAATTTAGAATTAATCGAAGATGTTAAAACAGCAGGAAGTATTTCTTTAATTTTACAAGTGTTAATTCCTGTTGTATCTATTTCACAAAAAAAACTTAGTTTAATAATTAAAGGCGGTACAGATGTTCTTTGGAGTCCATCAATGGATTATACTCAACATGTACTCAAGGAAGCATATTCTAGAATGGGAATAGAATTTTCAATTGAGATAATAAAACGAGGATATTATCCAAAAGGTAGTGGCGAAATAAAATTAAAAGTATATCCATCAAAAATTAAATCATTAATACTTTCTAAAAGAGAAACAAACAATTTAAAATTAAAATGTACATTTTCAAAAATTTCAATAGATGTGATTAAAGAAAAAATAGGAATAATTAAAGAAAAAATTATGAAAGAAAATTTTAATGTAGAAATTGAAATTAAAGAAGAGGAAGCAATAGATTCAGGAGCATCATTATTAATTTACA
>JACNFV010000196.1 GCA_014384445.1 Candidatus Nitrosopumilus sp.
TAGGATCGGATTCAGTTTTCTTTTTTATTTGAACAACAGCATGTAACCAATTAGATCCTCCATTAGTCATAGAAACTTGTTTAACTTGAGAAAAAGCATTTTTCAGTTCCCCATTTAGTTTAGATTCAATTGGCATTCCCATTAGCAACCTATGTTCACCATAACCAGATAGAACATCATGAAAAATAGGATTATTTCTAAAATACAAATTTTCGATTTCAAAAATTGGTTGTGATCTTTTATGATCGTATGTTTGAAGCATTTCAACCATCCATTCTGGATGAACTTTATCACGAAGAATTTTTCCCTCCATTACAATTTCAGCACCAGAGGGGACATTCAATCCAGAAAAAGGAAGTTTTGCCAGAGTTAATTTTCCACCTAAAAGTGAATTTGCAATATCAATTTCATCTTTGCCCCAATCAAATTGATAAGCACCAGCAATAGAAATTGCAGGATGAACACCTACAGTAATTGCAATTTTAAGATCCTCATCATGTTCTTTTGCATCAATAAAACATCGATGTAAATGGCGACCTTCAACCATTCTAATTGAAAGATGTGTTTTGTCAATCGGCATCATTCTATGAAAAGATGAATTTTGTTTTCCAGTTTCAGGGTTTTTGGCATAAGCTACTGAAGATGTGATAAAAGGTCCAGATTCCTTTTCAAAATGAGTGACAATAGGCATGGAATAGATATTTTTTGATCTGTTTTCCATAAATTTTCCTGTTGGAACTATTTTTGGTTTTTTTGCATTTTTGATAGCAGAAATTACTTTTTGATGAATGTTATTTTCAGTACCGCCAACTGCCAAAGCAAATCTTTTTCGAGTTCCCACTAAATTAGAAATTAGTCGAAAATCACTTTCTTTAATATTTTCAAATAAAACAGCATGTGACTGATCAACTTTTGCGGTAATTCCAGCAATTTCATATTTTGTTGAAACTTTAGTTTTGATCGTTTTAAGTTCATTAATTTTTTTAACTTGAGAAATATACTCTCTTAAATCACTCATTTTCAATCATTTCCATAATTTCAGACATTAAGGCTTTTGCGGTACTAGTTTCTAATTCTTTTTGAACAAAACAAGAAACCAAAGCAATACCCTTCATTCTAGTACTAATTCTTTCAGCAATTAGTCTCAAAAATAATGATTCGTTTCTTGAAGGAATGATAGTAGTTGTTGTAGGTGTTGGTCCAGTTGCTAAAGAAACAATCATAGAACCAAGTTTATCGTTACCCTCAGTTACAGAAATAAAATACCCATTTTCAAATTTTTGAATTTTTAAAGAAAAAGTACGACTCCCAAAATTTACCATTTTATGGAAAAATCCATTTTGAGAGTTCAATAAACTTTGAACATTTATTATGCTTTTATTGCTATTGATCCATTTTCAGAGGAATCCTGTTCATTCTGTGGTTTTTTACTACACTTTGTTTCATGTTTAGCGATAAACACATATGGTTTTTCACAGTATTGACAGGCTGTTTTTTCCTTTGTTTTTGTTGTTTCAGATTTAGCAACTTTAGCAACTTTAGCTTTAGCAACTTTAGGTTTAGCAACTTTAGGTTTAGCAACTTTAGGTTTAGCAACTTTAGCTGCTTTAGTTAATTTAGCTTTAGCTGCTCTAGTTTCTTTAGCTTTAGCGGCTTTAGCTTCTGCTGCAAGTTCTGCTTCCATGTCAGAAATAGATTTTGCCTCAGCCTCAATTGAATCAGCTTCAACTCTTGCACGTAATTTTGCTTTGTATTTCAAATTACGTGGTTTAGTTCTTAATCTGTATCCACAACAAGGACACCAAAGTCCTTCCCATTTGATGAATATTTCGCAAATTTGACATCGTCTTTGTCCAGAGGCATATCTTCCTGTGCCAACCGGCTTTTGAGCCTTATATCTTACACAAATTCCTTTACATGTCATTTTAGTAACTTATATGGAAATTATAAGTATATAAGCATGGATCGCAATAAAATATAAAAAAATATAAGAAAAAGTGTAATTATTTCACATAATCTCATAATAAATTTATAAATTTCAAAAAATTTCTTGAAAACAACAATAAATATGTATAGGTGAATTTAAAATCATGTTTCTTGCAATTATAACATATCACATACACTTCTTTGAGTAAAAATCATGGTTTTTTCCAGATAAAATGAAAAAAAATTGATTTTGGCAAGTAATAATTTCTAACTTCAAAGATAAATTACGCCATAAATTAGAAATCTCATGGCAGATAAAATAACTACAAAAGAATTGATGTCTCAAAAAAATGATTATGTGATTATTGATGTTAGAGAATTAGATGAATTGAAAGGTGGACAGATTGAAAATTCAATTCACATGCCTTTGGGATTATGTATTCGAAATACAAAGAAAAAACAAATTGATGATATGAAAGGTAAAAAGATTTGCACTTACTGCGGTACGGGATATAGAGGCAATATTGCAGCAGATGAATTAAATAAAGAAGGATTCAACGCAGTGACTCTTGATGGCGGTTATTCTACTTGGATCTAAAATAGACAAAAAATTAGGGTAATTATTTCACATAAATAATTTATTTTTTAAAAATTTTTCTAAGCACAATTATAGAAAATATTATCAGTTGCATTACAAAATTCAGTATTGCGTATTTTACTCAATTGATAGAATCAGAGTATTTGTTTTAAATTTTATTTTTAATCAGGTTAATTTGTAGAGTATTTTTGTTTATCCAACACCCTTAAGTTTATAGAAAAATTAGAATATTAATGAATTATAGAAATACAGGATTAATTTTATTGGTTCCATCAACGATTGTCGGAATTATTGTTTTAGGGATGAATAGTTATTTGCCAAATGGGATAGAATTACCAATTCCACTATTGTATATTTCAATAATTAATGGAACAATCTGGATTACAGGCATAATATTGCTAAATTACAAGGCAAAACATTCGAGCGGTAAAAAAAAGAATTTCAAAAGAACAAATACCAAAACATACGATAATTAAATTTTAAATCAAGATTGACAGCAGATTATGCTTTCAAAATTGTAGAAACAACATGTTTTACCATATCATCAAAATTGGCATTTGTATTAGATTCAATTTTTGTCAATTGAGAATCACCTTCTTGAAGAATTCCAGTAGATTCAATATTTGCTTTTTCTTTTGCTGCGTTAATTATTACTTCAGCTTCCTTCATAGCCATTTCACGTGTTTTCTCTAATAATGTATCAATTTCACTCAAAGTCTTGACAGTAAGTTGTTTTTTCATATCTACAACTTTACCAGTTAAAGAGTCAAGATCGTCTTCCAAACCATTCAAAGATTGAATTATTCCAGTAACTTTGGATTCAACAACATCAGTCATTATATTCACAATTCAAAAATTCCATTAATTAAATCATTCATTTTTAGAATATGTTTTAGGCATAAAAGACAAATTTTAACCCGAAGTTAGTAGCAGAATTGCTCTTGCTAGATCGCCTTTAGCTTCCTCCAAAGCACTCTTTGCTTTTTCCTCGTCAACTCCAGCTTGTTGACTCACTAACTGAATATCTTCATCTGAGAAAATTTGAACTTCTAATTCTACCTCCTCGTAACTATCAGCAGTTACGGTAAAAATAGAACTATCTTTTGCCTTCATTTCAGTAACAGAAGGTTTTGAAATAATGATTTGTTTTTTATCAGTTTTAATTATAACTTCTTGAACATTTTGTAGCTCATTCATATCAAGACCCATCTTATCCATCATTCTTCGCATTTCGCGATTGCCTCCTCTACCACTCATATCACTGGATCCTCCTTGCGACTTTTTAAACTATCTCTAACTTTAATGGCTACGCCTCTTTTAAAATCAGATATCATCTCAGAAGATAAAACAGATCTACCAACTGCAATTACTTGATTTTCAAATAGTATAGGAGTGTCAGATGAAACACGTACATTTTTTCCAGACCAGATAACATGTTTGCAAAATACAGATCTGCCTTCTTGAACAAATGGGGCTGCATCTTCATTAATTTCAATACAATTTTCTCGAAATGCTTTATGTTGTAATAAAATTTGAGCAAAAGGGATACTAATTGCCAAGCTACCATCAATTCTCAAAGTACAAAGTAATTTTCCTTTATGGGAAGCAGTTCTAATTCTTCCAGTTCTTCGCGATAACCTAATGTCAGCATCTTTTGGCAAGTATTTTGAGGTTCCACTACCAAATAGAGCATCCAACGAATGTTGAAGTTTAACAAAATGTTCCATAACAAGCTAAAAATTATTCTAAATATTAGTTGAATGTTAAACTATAGTAGAAATAAATAACTATATAGAAAGATTTTTTATAATTAGATTATGGAAGAACAAGGTGAAACTAGAAAAATACAGTTTACTGGTAAATCATCGTATATAGTTTCACTACCAAAACAATGGATTAAGGAATTAGGGTTGAAACAAGGTGATCAAATAAGAATGATCAGAAAAGGATCATCAACATTAGAATTGTATCCACCAAAATTTGAATCTCGTGTACAGAAAAAAGAAGATGCAACAATTGAAATTGCAGAAGAAGAGCAACCAGATTCCATAGTTAGAAAATTAATTTCGTTGTACTTTTTAGGATTTAAAATAATTAATCTTAAATCAAAAAATGGAAGACTAAATCCAATTCAAAGGAACACTGCAAAAGAAGCAGTTAAGAGAATGCTAATGGGTTCTGAAATTATTTCAGATTCAAG
>JACNFV010000030.1 GCA_014384445.1 Candidatus Nitrosopumilus sp.
TTTGGATTTTGTATTTTTTAGCTATATTTTTAATTTCTTCTTCACGTTTTGCACCCTCTTCATCGACCTCCTTGAATCCAGCTGTTATGATAATTACACCTTTAATTTTTTTCTTTCCACATTCTTCTAGAACTGGTGCAACAAGAGTATTTTTAATTACAATAACTGCAAGATCGATTGATTTTGGAACATCTAAAACAGTCTTGTATGCTTTTTTGGAAAAAACTGTTTCTCTTGAAGGACTAATAGGATAAACAACTCCTGTAAAACCATTAATAATATTAGATGTAATTGTAGCACCAACACTACCAGGTTTATCAGATGCACCTATTACTGCAATAGATTTTGGAGATAAGAAAACAGATTCTGCCATAATATAGTAAATCTAAGATTTTGTATAATAAAGTTATTCATAGAAATTTCTGATCTCAGATTTTAACTACCAAGCATCTTCCCTGCTAGATTTTCTTTTCTAGGAATCCAAATAATGGATATGCTAGAAAATTTTGCAATTAGTACCCAAGATTCTCTGGCTAGATCACGAAGTTTTTCATTATTTATAGCAAATTCATGATTTAGTTGATTTACAGTATTTTTTGAATCACTGTAAATAGTAATTTCATCATTGGTCTCAACAAATTTTTTTAATGCCAAAATTATTGCCATATATTCAGCCTGATTATTTGTAATTTCAGATTTTTTTTCATAAAACGATTCTCCAGTTTCTTTTACAAAGAATCCAAAGCCACTGTTTGGACCACCAGAGCCATCAACATAAACACTAATTTTCAATTTTATACGATCTATGGTCAGAATAGAAACTATAAAAAAGATAATCAAACAAAATGAAATGAATTAAAATATGATGTTAAATTATGATGCACCAATGTACAGACCTCCATCAGAGGCTAGATCATTAATTTTTCAAGTTACACTAGGTTGCTCATTCAATGAATGTTCATTTTGTGATATGTATAGATCAAAAGAATATTCAGAGAGATCATGGGATGATGTTAAGGCTGAAATCGATATGATGGCAAATTATGTACCAGATACAAAGAGAGTGTTTCTTGCAGATGGTGATGCATTGAATCTTGATTCTGAATATATGATTAAAATTTTAAAATACATCAGAGAAAAATTTGCAAATATTGAAAGAATTTCATGTTATGCAATGCCTATGAATATTTTGAAAAAAACACCAGAGGAATTAAAAAAAATGAATGATGCAGGATTAGATATGTTTTATCTAGGAATTGAAAGTGGTTCAGACATTGTTTTGAAAAAAGTAACTAAAGGCGCAGTTGCAAAAACAATCATCAAATCAGTCAATAAAGCAAAGGAAGCAGGCTACATTATGTCATGCATGGTGATTTTAGGATTAGGTGGAAAAAAATATTCAAAGGAACACATCAAAGGAACTGCAGAAGTGATCAGTGCATGTTCACCAAATTATGTTGGTGCATTAACACTTTATCTAGAAAATGGAATCAAACAAGAATTTATTGATAAATACAAAGGTGAATTTGTTAAAATAAATGATGACGAGGGATTAGAAGAGCTTTATGAATTGGTTAATCAAATCAATACAAAAGAAAAAATTGTATTTAGAGTAAATCATGGTTCAAATGCATATACCGTAAAAGGTACATTCCCTCAAGATAAACAAGAAATGTTAGAGAAAGTAGAATGGATGAAAGACCATCCAGAAATTGTACGTCCTCAAGGAATTAGAGGATTTTAAATTAAAATCTCTTTTTTAAAATCAGAATAATTCTTGAAAAGATTAAGAATAAACCCTGCCTATTGCATACCCGCTCCAAGAGTATCGTGCTCGTACACAATAGGCAACCTAAGCATGCCATACATGCATTAGATAACAAATTATTTTTCATACCTACATTAATTGATTAAGAATGTCACTGGTAACCGAAGTTACCAGCGGAGAATTATTTTGTTTCGTAACCGAAGTCACTAACATACAATAACCAATTCTCGTGGCGTGCAAATTGTAATTTTATGAATTCACGAGTTTACAAAAATGTTGTTGTTTCATTAATTAGTCTATAAAAAAAGACACTCCATCCATCTATTCCATATCTTACAAGAAAAGGTCTTTTTTAAAGCAAAATTAACTTTTGAGAAATGGTAAACCCGTAGTTTTTGTCAAATTAAAAATTATAAATTCTCAATTACAGATTTTAGATTTTCAGGTAATTCAGGTAATTCAGTATGACTTTCATTATTTTGAAGAACCTCAGGTCCTATTCGTCTTACTATCTGAGTTGCAATCAAAGTATCAATATTTCTTTGAATGTATTTTTCGCTCATAATGGTTTTCAATTTTTCAAAAACAATTTCCTCATTTTCATATTTTTTAATCCCATATTGAACTAAGATAGTTTGTTCAGTAGATGAAAAATCAGTCATAGTCATAATTCAAAATTAAAGGGTAAAAATCTTTTCTTATTAAAAAATACTTAAAATATGATAGAAGATGAATGAAATTAGATGCAAACCAAAATTGAATTAATTTCAAACGTATTAAGAATAAAAAAATATGCAATAATTGGAATAATTAGTGGGGTATCTTTAGGAATAATTTATTATTTTTTGACAATGTCAATGTTGCCAACTCATTTTGATGCAGCAGTTGAATTAGCACCACATTATATTCTAACGTCAATTGGATTGACAATAGCAATATCAACATTAGCTGGAATTAATTTTGCAATGATGGGATACAAGATGAACCAAATTAAAAAAATGAATTCGGTCAAAAGTAATTCATCAGCAATATTTGGAGGAATATTTGCAGCATTTACACCAGGTTGTCCAGCATGTACAGCCCCATTAGCAGTAATTTTAGGAGCGGTTGGCGGATTATCATTATTTCCAATGCAAGGACTAGAATTGAAATTTATTTCAGTTGGAGTATTGATTTTTTCAATTTATTGGATTACAAAAGGATTGCAAAATAAAAGCTGTTGTAAAATAGGATAACAACATATTAAAAATTATTTATTTCTTTTAACTTGAAAAATTGTATATCCATATTTTTTATTTATTTCAGTTTCAGATAATTGTGAAATATCATACTCCACAAAATCTTTCAAAGCCAGATACAAATTATTATCAATAATAAGACCATTTTCAGGGCATAATGAATTTATTTTAAAACATCGATTAACAGTTGGGCCAAAAATATCACTAATTGTAGAGGTAGTACTTTGAGCTACTTTTACTGGACCATAACTAATACTAATTTTATAATTTAATTCAGGCATCTTTTCTTCTTCAAGTTGTTTCTTTAAATCATCATGAGATTCAATCATGAATAAACAGCATTCTAAAATATTTTTTGATGTTTTACTATCACTAAGATCCGCATTTGGAAATCTAAACATCAATGCATCCCCAATATTTTTTACTACTTCCCCATCATATTTTTGAACAATTTTAGCCATAAAATTTAAAAAAGTTTCATACAATTTAGTAACATCATTATCAGATAATTTAGCAGAAATTTTTGTAGAGTCTTTCATATCAATTACACCAACACAATCATTTTGTGTATGTTGAGAAAATTTTAGAAGAATGTCTTCTTGTTGTTTAATTACTTCCTCTTTTTGCTTAATAGTAATTTCAGCTTCTTGAAGTTTTTTTGCCATATTATCAAATGACTCAGAAAGATTACCTATTTCATCACGAGATTTTATATTAGTTCTAATATTAAATTCACCTCGAGAGATTTGATAAGTTGCTTCACTAAGTTTTGTAATAGGATCAGAAAGACGTTTTGCCAAAAAATATGTAAGAACACTTAATCCAATCATTAAAGAAATACCAATTAAAATTATATTTTCTTGTAGTTCAAAAATTGAGATACTATCAAAATTTAAAAATATTATAGTAGTAATTGAAATTGAAATAAATGTTGAAGATAAAACCAAAACAAGTAATTTTTTTTGTAAACTAAAAAAAGTGAAAGAAGACATGATGATTTTTATCAGAAACCATAACTTATAGGAATATAGAACATTATCAGCAAGGAGAACATTATTAGGAGTAAAAATGGGCCCACAGTGATTTGAACACTGGATCTTCGCCGTGTAAGGGCGACGTCATAACCGAGCTAGACTATGAGCCCACTGAAACCTACCTCGTTGAAATCCATTTAAACTTTGAGACAAGGAAAAATATAGAAATTTGATTAAAAATAATAAAAACTATGAATGTTTGTGATTTTTTTTCTAGTCCAATTGGATTAGGCCATGTTACTCGAGATATTGCAATAGTGAATAATTTGAAAGATATTTCAATTAATTTTGTTACAGGTAGTGGAGCTGCTAAAATTTTAAAAAAATTAGAGTATAAGGTAAATGACATCTACAATCCACCATCATTTATTGTAGAGAATGGAATGTTAAATAATCAAACAAAATGGTTATGGAATTATTTTCAATATTATAAAAACTGTAAAAAGATATCAGAAAAAATTATTAAAATAAATAATTCAGATTTAATAATTAGTGATGAAGATTTTGCGTCATTAACTGTTGCACAAAATTTAAAAATTCCAAATATATTGATTACAGATGTTTTAGAAACAAAATTCACAAAAGGAATTGCATCACTTATTGAAAGAAAAATGAACAAATCAATGATGAATATTATAAAAAATTGTGATGTGGTAATAATTCCAGAAGAAGGA
>JACNFV010000149.1 GCA_014384445.1 Candidatus Nitrosopumilus sp.
ATATAGAATAAAAAAATTATTTATTTTAAAAAGTTTTTAATTTCTTCATAATTTGGTTCTTTTAGTGGATCTTCTGAAACCCATTTGTAACCAATTTTACCATCTTCCATAATTATGAACACTGAACGTTTTGCAGCATTGTAATCTTTGATGTGTAGTAAATCTTTAAGCAAAATATCATATTCTTTGATTGTTTTACTGGTATAATCTCCTAATAATGGGAAATTAAAGTTATTTTTTTCTGAAAATGCTTTATTAGCAAATGGTCCATCATTACTAATTGAAATTATTTGTGCACCCATATCTGATATTTCTTGCCATGAATCTCTGAAAGTACATAATTCCACCTCACATACTGGTGAACTTGCTGCAACTATGAATGATAATACGATTTTTTTACCTTTGAATTCATCTAAAGTCCTTAATTTTAATTCTGTATCTGGAAGTTCAAAATTTGGAGCAATATCGCCTACATTCAATACCATAATCCATATTTTATCATTATCCTATTAATTACTTTACAAAAATAATTTTTATAATAATTTGATCGGAAAAATGAAGCATACCTTATTATACAAAAATTAGAAATGAAGTTTGAATTGGTCGGAGAAATAGCGGGCAATTATAGCACCGTAGTATTGATGTTTGGCTTTGCGATTGTGGCAATGGCACCTGCACTGATACTTTCACGTATGATTTCACCTCGTAAAAAAAGTAATCCTGTAAAATTTTTGCCAATGGAATGTGGTCAAGTTCCTAGTGGTGAGGGAAGAACACATTTCATGATGCAGTATTATCCATACATTTTGATGTTCGTTGTTTTTGATGTAATGGCAATTTTCATGTATGCTTGGGGCAGTACTCTTTTAGAACTTCCAAAGAGCGCAACTTTGCCTATGTTGGGATTTTTTGGAATAATGTTTGGTGCAATGGCATTTGCACTTTACCAATCAGGGAGAAGAAGAATATGGTAGTTATTTATAGAAATAATATTGATGAGGATTGGGAATAGAATTGCTTAAAGATTTAATGACACCAGAAAATGCAAATGTTTTCATTGGAAAACTAGGGGATATTCTAGAAAAAGCAATTGATGCGCCATTGGGCTATGCTATCAATTGGGGTAGAATTTGGTCCCTCTGGCCTGTACATATTGAAACAGCTTGCTGTAGTGTTGAGTTTGGTGCAGCATCAAGTCCTCGATATGATGTTGAGAGATTTGGTATCATTGAAGCATTTGGATCCCTTAGACAATGTGATCTAATTGTTGTTCAGGGAACTATCACGCGAAAAATGGCTCCACGTCTTAGATTAGTTTATGATCAAATGCCAGAACCAAAGTATGTAATTGCTATGGGGGCTTGCGCAATTACTGGTGGTTTGTATTTTGATTCATACAATGTACTTCCAGGAATTGATGGTATTCTTCCAGTTGATGTGTATGTTCCAGGTTGTCCGCCTAGACCTGAAACTCTCATACAAGGATGTATTTTGTTACAAGAAAAAATTAAGAGAATGAAAGCTAGGAAGTTTGTATAATGAGTACTAATACTGAACAAGTTACCATTGAAGAAAAACCAGCTGAAGAAAAACCAGTAGCAAAACCAGTAGCAAAACCAGTAGCAAAACCAGTAGCAAAACCAGTGGAATTACCTGCATTTGAAAAAAATATTTCTGATAAAATTGTTGAAAAATTTGGTGATAAAATTGTGGTTTCATTTGTTAAAGTAAATCGTGTTGGAATTAATGTTGATAAAGAAAATGTTCATGATGTAGCTAAATTCATTCGCGATGAACTAAATTATGATCATGTAGAGTCCGTTTCAGGTGTAGATTATCCACAAGATAAAGAAATTGAAGTTGTTTATCATATTGGATCTTATTCTGATCCGTCACTAGCAAGTCAACTTATTGTTTTAGCAACTAGAGCTGAAAGAGAAGAAAATCCAATACCTGGAAAAGATGCAACCAAATTACCTACTCTTAGAGATATATTCTACAGTGTAGAATTTCATGAAAGAGAGGTTTTTGAAATGTTTGGAGTTTACTTTACTGGTCATCCTGATAATAGACGATTACTTTTACCTGAAGACTGGGCAGATTTACCTCCTCTTAGAAAGGACTTTGCAATAAAGGGACGATAGAAATGACTAACGAATTTTTACCTCCTGGATTAGCACTCCAAAAAGCCGATGAGAGAATCATGACTCTTAATGTTGGACCACAACATCCTGGTTCTGGACATATGAGAATTATTGTACAAATTGACGGTGACTATATTGTCGCATGTGATCCTGACCCAGGTTATGTACATCGTGGGGAAGAAAAAATGGCTGAATACAGAAATTACATTACCAATATTCCTCATTTAGAAAGACCTGTAATTCATGATTCTTGTAATGTACTTTATCCATATGTCTTGGGAGTAGAAGACTTACTTGGAATTGAAGTTCCAGAACGTGCAAAATATGTTCGAGTAATTTGTTCTGAATTAAATCGTTGTATCTATACCATGTATTGGCTTGCCATCTATGGTATTTTCTTAGGTCACTCTACAATGTTTATGTGGCCCGCAGGTGATCGTGAACTCTTAATTGATCTTATGGAAAAAATTAGTGGTGCAAGAGTAACACATGCACATTTTGTTCCAGGTGGAGTTAGAAATGATTTACCTCCAAACTTTGAAGAAGTATGTTTGCGTCAAGTAAACTATTTTGAAAAACGTATACGAGAATATGCTGCAGTTTTTTATGACAATCCAATTTTAATTTCAAGAACCCAGGATACTGGTGTACTTTCTCGTGAAGATGCAATTCGACTTGGAGTAACTGGTTCTGTGCTTCGAGCAAGTGGAGTTGATTATGATCTTAGAAAAAAAGAACCGTATGACGTTTATGAAGAATTAGATGTTCACAGTAATGTGATGAAAGAGGGCGATTCATATGCAAGATCTAAAATCCCATGGCTTGACATGTTGGAAAGTTGTAATATAATTAAACAAGCATTAGAAAAGATGCCCAAATCTGGTTCTGTTAGAGTTAAATTAAAACCAAATCCAAAAGGAAAAGGACTTAATTCTGTCTACAAACGTGTAGAGTCTGGTAGGGGCTCCCTTGGATGTCATATTGTTTCTGATGGTAAAGTTGAGCCATACAGATTAAAACTAAGTGTTGGTTCTTTTAGAAATTTAATTGCATTACCGTATCTACTAAAGGGTGAAAAACTTGGTAACATGCCATCTGTTTATTGGAGCCTTAATTATTGGCCAGTGGAGGCAGACCGATAAATGTCTGTTATTGCACCTGACTTCAAATTTAGTAAATTTATCCAATCTTTAATCAGTGATGTTGTTTGGTTTGTTTTGATATTCTCATTAATTGGATTCCCGATAATCATGATGGTTTTGTTTTTTATCCCAATGCCTGTAATTGATGGAGAATTACTTACACCATTTCTTGCATTTACTTACTTAGCTGATCCTTCACGTACACTCCCAGTTGTTCAAGCATTCATGGAAACAGACATGTTTAGGATAATGGCATTTCCTGGATTTGGTTTTGCAGCATTATTAGCTGCTGGAACAATTTTTGTTGAAAGAAAAATGCTTGCAAAATTACAATTAAGAGTTGGTCCTTTTTACTGTGGAAAATTCGAAGGAATTTTACAATTAATGGGCGATGGTTTAAAATTAATTTCAAAAGAAATTATTATTCCTGCAAAAGCTGATAAACCTATTTTCTGGGCAGCGCCTGTTCTGTTTGTAGCATCAGCTGCAGCATTTGTTGCATTAATTCCTGTTGCACCTGGTTGGGTTGTTGCAGATGTAGATATGGGCTTACTTGCTGTCTTTGCAGTTATAGGATTTTTCCCAATTGTAACAATTCTTTCTGCATGGTCTGCAAATAGTAAATTCCCATTCATTGGAGGAATCAGAGCATTATTCCAAATGGTTTCATTTGAAATTCCGTTGATCTTATCTTTGTTAGGAGTTGTTATGGTAACTGGTACTCTTAATTTATCTGAAATTGCTGCCAGTCAATCTAGTTTCCCATGGATTCTCTTTTTACCAGTTGGTGCAATTGTATTTTTCATCACAATGCTTGCAGAATTGGAAAGAATTCCATTTGATTTACCAGAGGCAGAAAGTGAAATTGTCGCTGGATGGTTAACTGAATTATCTGGAATGATGTATGGACTTGTTCAATTAGGAACATATCTCAAACTTTACGCATTTGCAGCATTGTTTGTTGTATTATTCCTTGGTGGTTGGAATGGTCCTCAGATTGTACCGCAATTCCCTATGGAAATTGTAACTAATGGACTTGAGCTTGGTCCTGTAACTGCAAAGATAGGTGGATTGGAACCAATACTTACTCAAGTAATTACTCCTGAAATGATTAATGGAGTTCTAATGTTTGTTCTAAAGACAGTTGGTGTTATCTTTTTCATATTACTCCCAAGAGGTGTATTTCCAAGAATTAGAGTTGATATGCTACTAAATCTTGGTTGGCACAAGTTGATCGGACTTGCATTCGTTAACATCTTTATTGCACTAGCCTTGGTTTACGCTGGAGTGCTAGGACCAGGAGGTTTACAATGACAAATACTGCTACAGGAATCATACGTGCACTAAATTCTGGAATTAAACACATTGCAACAAAACGATTTACTCTTCGTTATCCTGAAGAGAAACTAAAATTTGT
>JACNFV010000057.1 GCA_014384445.1 Candidatus Nitrosopumilus sp.
GCCCTGAGACGCTGGCCGGGGCTTGACCGACTGGCAGGGCAGATAATGAAGAAATTTCTAAAACAAGTCTTCAACACGAATCTAACACATCGTACGATAAACGTGTGAAATATCTAGATGAGATGAGCCAAAAGGGAGTCATTAGAATGGATGCTGAAATAGATACCACTGAAGTAGGATCTAAATTTCATCAAGATTATTCTAATGTCAATGATTTGATAAACGAGATAACTCAAAGATTAACTTAAGCGAAACTGTATTTTTCAACTTTTTCATCTTTTGTAAGAAATAATATTTCGTGATGTGAATCTAGTAAATTCTTCATAAACTGCGGTGCTAATTTTTTATCTACGCTTGGTACGTGAAATGAACAGATAAAATTTCCTGGAATCTTGTGGAACCTATCGTCTACACACTGTTCAATTTCTTCCATTGACTCTGTTTTTTTATCTGTGTTAAAATCAAAATAATGCGTAGATACAACTCTGATCTTTACATCCTGTGGCAATGATTCTACTTTACCCATTATCATTTTTTTATATTCTTCAAATTCTTTTGGAATTGGAACGATATTCAGCAAGTTATTTTGAATATTATTATTAACATCAATTCCGAAATCCGCCATTCTTTTTTTTAGGGCTTCAGGATTATTTGTTGTATAGAAACAAGTTTGTTTTTTTTCTAAACCTGTTTTGATGAATTTAAATTCTATTTCTTCTGCTTTTTCCTGTTCTTCGTGAAATAGCAAGATGTGTGTGTCTTCTAATGTTTCTAAATGTTCATTGCTGATTTCTGTATAGCTCATTTTGATGTATTTTTTCATTAATTCCTATTATTAAGGCATTTTTATTGATCCGCATGGTGCCACAGTTTTTTTACATTTGACATGCGAGACGGTATTGTCTTTTTACCTCACTGATTTTATGAAATATCTAGATACTCACCAAGGTGCGTAATCGGATTAAATACCAAAACACTACACTATTCATTGCCATACATGAGAACAAAATCCATTCGTGGGCAAAAATACCTATACCTGGTAGAAAGCCAATGGGATTCCAAAAAAAAGACATCTAAACAGAATATTATCAAATATCTGGGAATAGAGTCCAACGTATCCCTTACTGATGTTCCTGAAAATTACCAAAATTCTAAAAACATAATTGATTATTTTACGAACCAAAAATACTTTCAACCTACAGTTCAAAACGAAATCACTGAAAAACTTCAAAAAGATTTACTCGTTTTATTCCAAAATGGACACCACGTTCAGGCAAACTCTGCACTTCAATCTTATGAGAAAATTTATGGATTTGAATCATTTCTTACAAATGTCTTGACCCCCTTAATTCAACAAATAGAGTCATTAGGAACTTCAAAAAAAATTGACTTGGGAACACAAACAACCTGTTATAACACAATTCAAGATTTAATGAATTTAATTTTAGAAAATAGTGATGCTGAATTAAAAAAGAAAAAAATTCTAATTTGTGTCCCTTATGGTGAGCAACATACATTGGGTACTAAAGTACTTGAATCACAACTTGCATCCAAAGGAAATACAGTTTACAACCTTGCGCCTTTTACACCTGCTTCATCAATCCTTGAATCTATTGAATTGAATAAGCCTGATTGCATTTTCGTTTCAGTTACACTTGATGAGAATATGATATCTGCTAATAGGATGATTCAAAAAATCAATGATCAATATAACGTCCCTATTATTATTGGAGGCCAAGCTGTCAAAAATAACTCAGAAAATGAAAATGTTTTGATTGGACAACACCTTTCAATCACAAAAATTTTAAAACTTATTCAATACAAGAAATCTGAAACTATCCCAAAAATAACACATGCTTAGAACATAATTGTTTAATGATTCCAAATGCATTACATGTTACAATTAATCTTGTTTAAAACCCGACAACCATTAACCTCAATTGGCTAATTTTTAACTAAAAATTCTTTCTCTGATTTCTGGAATGTGTTTGTAAATGATATCTCTAACTCTCATTTGATCTTCTACAGTTGGCGGTTTATCTTGTGCACTTAGTATCGCACCGCTCATTCCTAACGCCATTCCCATTACTATCCCGTAGACAAATTCTTGAGCATTTTCAACTTTCAGTGTATCTTTGTTTTCTTTAATTTCTTCTAAATACCCTGGAATTGTAGCTATTGCCCCGTTAATTGTTTGCATAATTATTGTCTCTAATGGATCCTCACTCATATCTAATCGTAAAAATTATTCTTAATAAATTTGCACCCAAGATTTTTAATCTGGTATTTAAAAAAAAACACATGTCTGTATTTTTTACTGCAAATCAAGCAAATGACGCATTACCTGACGTAATTAAAAAATTTGAATATATTTTGGCTACAAAAAATGATGTCAAAAAAATAGAAAAAGAATTACAACTTTCTATGTCTACAACTAATTCTTTTGAAGAGTACGTTGTATTAAAAAAGCAATTAAATTCTGCAATAACAAAATTTTATCAAGCTATTGAAATCTTGGAAAGTACTGGTGTGATGATTAAAAGCATTGAGCAATGTTTACTTGATTTTCCGTCTAAGAGATTTAACGATGAAGTGTGTCTTTGTTGGAAACATGGCGAAACTGAAATTAAATTTTGGCATGAAAAAGATTCTGGTTTTATGGGAAGAAAGCCTATTGAAGTTAACGATGAATCTTTAATTTAATTACTAACTCTTTTTTTATCTCTACAAACACCACAAAGATATGTTTTTTGAAATTTTTTTAATTCTATATTGAATTCATGTGTATTGAAATAATTTTCACTTGACTTCATTCCTCCCGGAACTTGTTTTTTACAATTGACGCATTGCATTTCAACATTAAATTTTATCATTTTTTCATTTTTTTCAATTTTACCAAATATCATAAACATAATTTAATTTATTTTCATATAAAATATTGTATAAAATACAAACTTATGAATATTATATTAAAAAAATACAGTTATCTAAGATGATTTCAGTATGGCTGCGTGTTATTCGAGTTCGATTCCTTCTAGCATCTATTATTGCAGTCTCTGTAGGCTTGGCTTTGCATTGGTCTCAAAATGGTCCTATTGGCCATCTTGATCTAATTTTGACTTTTGCTGGAGTGATGGCACTTCATGCTAGTGTTGATCTACTGAATGATTATTGGGACTTTAAACGAGGAATTGATACTGAAACAACTCGAACAAAAATGAGTGGCGGGACTGGTGTTTTACCTGAGGGATTACTAAAGCCCTCTTCTGTTTATCGTGCAGGTGTTGCGTTTTTAATAATTGGTTCTCTGATTGGAAGTTATTTTGTTATGACGCACGGAATTTTAATTGCAATAATTTTGGGATTTGCAATATTATCTATCTATTTTTATTCCACTAAAATTGTTGATTCTGGTTTAGGTGAATTCTTTGTAGCTGTAAAAGGTTCGATGATTGTAATTGGTACATTTTTTATTCAATCTGGAGAAGTAAATATTGAATCCATTCTTGCAGGGATTGTAATTGGCACATTGTCTTCGTTGGTTTTATTTATTGCATCTTTTCCTGATCACGATGCTGATAAATCCAAAGGCAGAAAAACTTTGGTCATTGTAGTTGGAAAGAAAAAAGCAATAAAATTATTCTGGATTTTTCCACTAATCTCATACGTTGTGATTGTAATTGGCGTTTCTGTAAGTTTGTTTCCTGTTTTATCTTTAATCACTTTACTTAGCTTTCCATTAATAATAAAATCGGGATTGGGTTTACAAAAAAATTATGATGCTATCGATGAATTAGTCCCATACATGTCATCCACTTTAAAATTTAGCAGAATTACAGGTGTTCTTTTTGCTTTGAGTTTTTTATTTTCTCTTTACGCAGACATAAATTTACCTCTGTTCTAGGTTTATCATGATTTCAGGATCTGCAACTGCTGACGGTACTCAAAAATTTCTTCAAAATTCAGGCATAAATTCACTAAATTTTAATAAATTTGAGAATCTCCTCCTTTCTAATGTCGGAATTGGAACCTATCTTGGTGATCCTGATAATAAAACTGATGAATTAGTAAAAAGTGCGGTAAAACAATCTATTTTATCTGGCGTTAATGTCATTGACACTGCAATTAACTATCGTTCACAAAAAGCTGAACGGTCTGTTGGTAAGGCAATATCTGAATTAATCGACGAAAAAAAAATTACTCGTGATCAAATATTCATTAGCAGTAAAAATGGCTATGTGACAAATGATGGCGATATCCAAGAGGATTTGATGCAGTATGTGATACGCGAACTTGGAAAACCTGGAATTATCAAGGAGGGTGATATCAATTCTGGTTACCATTGTATGACTCCTGCATATTTGTCTGATCAATTAGATAGAAGTTTAAAAAATTTGAATTTAGAATGTATTGATTTGATGTATCTTCACAATGGCGTTGAGGCACAGATCAGAGATATTTCGAAAGAAGAATTTTTAGAAAAACTAAAATCTGTTTTTGAATTATATGAGCAAAAACGTACTGAAGGAAAAATTAAATTTTATGGTATGGCAACTTGGGAGTGTTTTAGAGTAGCAAAAGATAACTCTCAATATCTTTCACTTGAAGATGTTGTTGAGATGGCAAAAAAAATTGGTGGTGACGATCATGGATTTAAATTCATACAACTACCCTTTAACATGAATTATGATCAAGCTTTACTTGCAAAAAACCAAACTGTTCAAAACAAACCTGTCTCTATCTTAGAATCTGCTGTTACATTGGGAATTGGTGTGTTTACTAGTGTCCCATTCATGCAAGGAAGATTACTGTCCCCTGGAACCATGCCTGAATTTAATGACTTGAAACCTTCATTACGTGCTTTACAATTCATTCGCTCATCCCCTGGTGTTCTTGCCCCGCTAGTAGGTCAAAAAACACCTGAACATGTTTTAGAAAATCTTGAAATTATGAATATTTTGCCAATTACCCCTGATGATTTTTTATCTTTGGTAAAAAAACTGACATCTTAATTTTAATTCATAATATTTTACACAAAGTCATCTCATAGTTTTTTTGGTATGTGAAACATGTTCTCTAAGATTCATGATCACATCTTAATTTACAATTCAATACTATTTGTTGACACTAAAATTAGATTTACTGGTACACTCAATTGATGATGTTGATTTGTTACTGTTCCTTAATGTATAAATAGAATTTAAGGATAAAAAAATTTGTGCCAGTTGATCCTGTTTGTGGACTTGAATTTGATGCAGAATTAGGGATAATTCATGATCATAAAGGAAAAACATTTTATTTTTGTTGTAACGGCTGTCGTAAAATTTTCATTAAAAAACCAGGCAAATATAAAAATAATTCTTAGATTGGAAAAGCTCCGCACATTCTACAGAATTTTGAATTTTTAACTTCGTGTTTACAATACGGGCATGTTTCTTGAGAATTGTTATCTACTGGTGATCCATGTGTTTTCTTAAAAATTTCATAATAGTACATTGATTCCCTACTTCTAATTACCACGCCATCTTCTTTTTCAACTGTTAATTTTCTTTCTACATATGATTCTTCACTAATTATGGATTCAAACAAATTTGTTAATCCTGCTGTTCCAGCTCCTTCCTGCATTGGGGATTTTTCCCTCCATGCGATTTGCTGTGGTATGTATTTTTCAAATGTTTTACGTAAAATCCATTTTCCATATCTTTTCCCATTCTCTTCTTTTACTTTTAGATTAGTCGGAATTTGATTGGCCAATTCTATTACGTTTTGATTTAGAAACGGTGACTCTATCTTAACTCCTAATGCCTTTCCAATTTTTTTACTTGGAAAGTGCATTATTGAGCACAGTCTTTTAATTTCTTTTTCCAATTCTTTTTCTGGTTTATTTATTAGAAAGTTATACCCTGCAAATAATTCATCTGCCCCATCACCTGTAACTATTGATTTTTCATTATTTTCTTTTGCCCATTTCATCGATAAATACATCACGACATTATTGCGAATTTCAATATCGTTAAAATTTTTTAAAATTTTAATTGTATTCTCAACTGCGTCTAGTATAATTGATGTGGGTACATTGTATATTGATAATGGTATTTTCATTTCTTTTGAAATCATTTGGCAATACGTTAGATCTGTTGAGACAAAGTCTTCAGAAATAATTGCAATGCTCTTTGGATTTTTTTCCTTAAGAAAATATGCTATGATTGAACTATCTAATCCTCCTGACAGTGAAATTAAATCCGATTCACAGGAATTGCATGATTCTTCTAAAACTTCATATATTTTTTTAGAAATATCTTCCAATGCCATCTGTTAATTTTGAAATTAAAATAGCTATGCCTAATGATGAATTTGATTTTTTATTCACTTATTGCAAACTTTAAATTCGTATCTGCACCCTTGAGAAACCATGTTACTTCCTGCTGAAATTGAATCTAAAACATTAATTCCTGCATTAAGAGCAATTTTGGCTAAAAAATTGGCACAAGAACATGATATTCGTGAAGATGAAATTTCAAAAATGCTTGGAGTGACACAGGCTGCAATTAGCAATTATATTCGTGGAACCCGTGGTGATCCATCTTTAATTGCAAAACTGTTACAAGAAAAACAAGTTTCACAATTAATTAATGAACTATGTGATCATCTGTCCTCTGATTTAGCTTATACTCCATCTAGCCTTTCTAAATTTATTGGATTGTGCAACTACATTAAATCCAGTTTACTAATTTGTGAGATACACCATAATCTGGAATCTAACATTGATGAACAAGTTTGCAAAGAATGTGAAAATATGCTTCTAAAAGGTCCTGGTAGCGTTTACTAATTTTTGTTTATAATTATTTCAACAGTTGATGTCATATTTCCAATACCTGCTTCTGCAACAGTGTCTAATTTGATTTTTTCAATTTTGTAAACGCCTGTAGCCATTGTTCCTGTAATTATGTTTGCAACTGCTACTGCGTTAGGGATTGATTGGCCTCTTGCTTTCAAAATTATTTCATTTTTGATCATAAGTTTTGCTAACACTTCTGTTGCAGTGAGCATTACTGGATCGTTACCGATGTTTATTACACCATTTACTTGATTTGCCTGTTCATTAATCTCTTCCATGAGCATTTTATAACATTAAACAATTTTTTGTTCTTTTAAGTTTTATCGACGATTGGTTCTTTATTCAAAATAGTCTATTGGAATATTTTGATAATCTCCATTTGGCAATACTCTTCTAATTGTAATTGGAATTACTCTTTTTTCTAATTCTTCCATTGAAATATCTAGAGAAATTCTTGCACTTTTTGGAATTTCAATAAACGGTGGTGCTCCTAATGATAATTGCAATGCTCTTGCTCCCATAATTCTTGCTTTTTCGAATCTTGTTAGTGTAGGTGGACCAATTGTAATTTGACCTTTTTCACATGGAATTTCAACAATTTCGTGATCTTCTATTTTTTCAATAATTTTTCTTTCTTGTATTTCTGTAATTCTACTTTCAAGTTTTGCTTGTTCTTTTTCTGTTAACGGTTCTAATGCATTATCCACATTTTTTTCAATTAATTTACGATAGGTATCTAATGCTTTGTTTAATCCCAAATTTGGATCTACGTCTGTTTCTATTACTTCAGCTACTGGTGTTGCTAATTCTGGTTCTTCTGATGTGTTTTCTACTTCTGGTGTAATTTTTGGTTCTTCAGGATTAGACAAGTACCGAAATTCGCTTAAAACGTTATATAATCTAATCATTTTTAAACTAAACTTGAGTATAAATTCAGTTTCAAGAAAACAACTAATCTTAGACATTGGCGGAAAAGTAAAACTAAATTGTGATCTAAAACGACACTTGTCTCCAAGGACTGTTGGTGTTATTATGAGATCTTTGCCTTTGGAAGGCAATTCTCACTTGTTGGGAAAAAGTATTGTTTATTTTGAAACTGATGTTGATGCCGGAATTGAAAAAGCAAGATCTGAATTTAAAACTGGCGACATTGCATTTTTACCCTCTACTGGAAGCATTTGTTTTTTTGTTGGTAATGTACAATCTGCAAAAACTATGGCTCTTATTGGAAAATTTCACGGTGATGTATCTGAATTAAAGAATGTAAAATCTGGAGATGTTTTGTCTCTTTATGAAGAAATAACTTGATACAAATAATGTCCTGAATAACCGCCAACTTTCTTTACTGTGCCGTTAATTGTTGCTTGTTTCAAGAATGCGTTTGCAGCGGATATTTTGACTCCTGTTTGTCTTGCAAGATCCTGAACTGTAACAACTTTGGAATTTTGAATTACTTTCATTGCTTGTTGTTCATTAAGTATAACCGTAATTTCGGCTTTTCTTACACCGGTACTTTCACCCTTGTCTTTTTTACCTTTTTTTGAGTCTTTAGCTGGATTTGACTTGGTTACGTTAGTTGTCTTTTTTGCTCCAGCCATAAAAGTAGAAAAAAATTTTCCTATTATAAACGATTAAGCAACCTACTTTGGGTTGCTGTGATCTGATTTTTTATCATTTTAACCATGAATTTAATGACGAATCATCGACATATTTTTTTAATTCTTTTTTACAACAATCTGAAAATGATTTCATGCCTTTCAAGTATAAATAACATATTGATTATTGTATGCCATGGGTATTGTTTCAAAGGGTGCACAATGCAATGTCGATGGATGTGATCAGGATGGTGCACGTTCACTTAATACTGCTAAGGTAGAAAATGCAGGTTTACGAGTTAATTCTAAGGGCAAAAAAACAATTCTTTGTAAAGAGCACTATAAAGAGTGGAAAAAAGAATCTAAGGATGATCGAGATCTAGAACGTGCTAGATTTTCTAAATTTTAATTCCTATTTTACTCTAGTTGGATTTTTAAAATAATCGTCACTTAATTTATTGTACATTTCATCTATTCTTTTGTAAAGTCTTTTTGGTTTTCTTGATTTTTGATTACTTAGAACATAGAGTGCTAAAATTGGAAATACGATTGTTGCATCTGCATAGACTGTAACTATTCCTTCGTGTGAATCTTGAATTTTACCCCAACTCTTTCCCTCTTGTAATGTTGCACCTGACAATCCTCCTGTATCTGGACGTGCATCTGTAATTTGTATAATATAATTTTGACCTCCGTCATTTCTTCTTAAAATTTGATCCAACAATGGACCTGTTTGCTGAGCTGTGTTTTTTGGAACACCTCCTCCCAATTCTAAAATTGATGATTTTTTTGAATCATATACAATTGCTGCTTGCTCTATTATTTCTCTAACAAAATCCAAATCATATTTTTTATTTTCTAATCTGTGAACTGCTAGATTCAATGCTAATGATGAATCTTTTATTGTAGAAATGTATATTGGAACATCATACTCGTATGCTGATACCACGAAACTTTTTTCTGGATGCTTGGCACTTGCTTTGCTTCTTTTACCCAGTAAATTACAAAATTCTGCAGTTGTAAATGATTTATCTTGAAAATCATCTGCAAACATTTTTTGAATTATTTGATCCTCAGCTTGTAATGTTTCCTCAAATTTTATGTAGACGTCTCTAATTCTTACAATTTCCTTTTCAAATAATTTCATGTCATCTACATCAAAACTGCCTTGCTTTACTGGTAATCCTGACGCAAAATGATCTTCATGATATACATTTGCACCTGTTGTTACAATCCAATCTACGAACCCTCTCTCAATGAGTGTCTTGATAATTCCTCCAAATCCAACTGGTGTCATGGCACCTGACACAGTAAGACAAATTGTTGTGTCTTCCTCAATCATTTTAGCGTATAATTTCGCAGCTTCTCCAAGTTGTCTTCCATTAAACCCTGTACTTGCAAATACATCCACCAAATCCTCTATGGTCATTTTTGGATCTAATTTTATGTGCGGTATATCTTTGCCATGAAATTGATGTGGGTCCATTTTTACTTTGTTTTTTTTACTGTAAATAATACTTGTGTAATTATTATTTTTGGCACGTCCAATTGTTTTTAATCAAATATTACTTATCTAGGAAAAACCCTGTGTGATAATATGGATATTATCGACATGCATAATCCTGACCGAGTCAAGAGACAACCTGATTCTGTGAATGTTTTATTATCTACAGGCACCTTCGTTCAAGATGAATTTACTATATCTAAAGTAGAATTGCGTCTTTACAATGAACGAATCGATAAAACACTTGGAGTTTATTCCTTAATTACTTCCTTTGTTGAAACTGACAAAGGTTCAGTTGAAATGATTTATGATGAAGGATTTCGTGGAACCGATTCTCTTTCAAGATCTTCATTATTTCTAATTAACAATTTGGGCATATCTGCATTAGTTCTTAGATCTGTTATCTCTCTTCGTGAAAAAATATCCTAACAATAACGTTATTTTGTATTTCACGTAAACATTTAATTCAATTGAGTTTTCTGTTTGAAATTATGAGAATATTACAATTACATTGTGATAGTATAGAATACACACCTACAAAAAAAGAGATCAAAAGTGCAGAAGATATCGACAACCCTCAAACTCAAAAATTAGAAGAATTGGTGGTTGTTTTTGTAGCAATGGAGGATGGTGATGATTCCAGTGTAGCTCAAGACGCCATCTCTCAAATAAAAAATTCCATGGAAAAAATCGGTTGTAAAAAATTATTACTATATCCTTACGCTCATCTTAGTTCCAATTTAGCAAAACCTTCTGTTGCTATTTCATTGCTAAAAGAAATGGAATCTAGTGCATCTGAATTAGAAGTTTCACATTCCCCATTTGGTTGGACAAAATCTTACAAATTACAAGTTAAAGGACATCCGTTAGCTGAAAGTTCAAAAGTTGTAACAAAAAATACCAAAAAAACTACCCCTGACTCTGAATTAACATCTGATGCATTGGAAGGTGAATCTAAAATTCGCTCAATTTGGAAAATCATGTCTCCTGATGGAACTCTTTCTAATATTGCCGATTTCAATTTTTCAAAATATCCAAAATTAGAAATTTTAGCAAAGTATGAAGCTGCAAAACAACGCCAGGTTGATCAACCTCCTCCACATGTCGCACTAATGAAAAAAATGGGCATTGCCGATTATGAACCTGCTTCTGATTCGGGCAACATGAGATTTTTTCCAAACGGTCGTTTGATCAAATCTCTAATTGAGAGATACGTCACTGACAGAGTCAAAGAATATGGCGGCTATGAGGTTGAAACCCCAATCATGTATGATTCTGAACACCCGAGCATGGTTAGTTATTTCAATCGTTTTCCTGCAAGACAATACAATATTGACTCTGACGGAAAAAAATTATTTTTAAGATTTGCTGCATGTTTTGGACAATTCCTAATGGCCAATCATTTCCAAATGTCTTTCAAGAACTTGCCTTACAAACTCTATGAACTTACCCGATACAGCTTTAGACGCGAACAATCTGGCGAACTTGTGGGATTGAGAAGACTTCGAGCATTCACTATGCCTGATTGCCATGCATTTTGTGCTACCATGACCCAGGCAATTGATGAAATAAAAATAAGATTTGATTTGTCTCAAAGTGTTCTAAGTAATCTTGGAATTAAAAAATCCGACTATGAGATGGCAATTAGATTTACTGAAGATTTCTACAATGAAAATAAATCTTCAATTGAAGAATTAGTAAAAAAGAATGGAAAACCTGTCTTAGTTGAAATGTGGACTGAAAAATTCTTTTATTTTGTTTTAAAGTGGGAATTTAATTTCATTGATAATCTTGGAAAGGCATCTGCACTTTCAACTGATCAAATTGATGTTGAAAATGGTGATAGATACGGAATTGAGTTTATTGACGAAAATAATGAGAAAAAGCATCCGATAATTTTACACAATTCTCCTAGTGGTGCTATTGAGAGGATCATTTATGCATTATTAGAAAAAGCTGCAACTGATTCACATGAAGGCCGCAAACCTCAACTTCCACTATGGCTATCTCCTACACAAGTTAGAATTATTCCATTAAAAGACGAATTCAATAATTTCTGCGAACAACTATCTGATAAAATTTCTACTAACTCTATTCGTGTTGACATTGATGATAGAAATGAAAGTATTGGAAAACGAATTCGCGAAGCGGAAAAAGAATGGATTAGATACATTCTTGTTATTGGTGAGAAGGAAGCAAATTCTGAAAATCTTAGTATTCGTGACAGGCAAACAGGTGATGTTAGAGAATTATCCTTTGATGATTTCTTAAATGAAATTAAAGAACAAACAAAAGATAAGCCGTTCACTGGTTTGAATTTTCCAAAGCACATCTCAAAACGTCCAAATCTAATGGTGTAATTCTATTATGAGTTTTCTTGATTTATACATGAACAACAACCCGCTAATCACTGGATCTGAGGAAGGCGGTGAGCCTGACGCTACTATTTTTGGCGTACCTTTTGATTCCACTCATTCATACAAACCTGGTTGTCGATTTGGTGCTGATGCAATTAGAGATTCCTTTAACAACATTGAAATTTTTCACCCTGAACTTGGAATTGATTTAGAAACTGTGAACATTGAAGATTTGGGAAATACTCGTCATACCGTTGTTGCATCTGAAATGATTGACATGCTGAAAAAAATTACTCCTGAACTCGTTGCTAAACAGCGCCAACTTTTCATTTTAGGTGGTGAGCATTCCATTACCTATGGAACGTACACTAGTTTTCCAAAAGAAACCGGGTATGTTGTTTTTGATGCACATTATGATTTACGCGATGAGTTTGCAGACATTAAACTAAGTCATGCATCTTACTTGAGAAGAATTGTTGAAGAACGAGGCGCAGAAAATATTTTACATGTTGGTGCGCGAGCATTTGTTAAAGAAGAATTAGAGTTTCTTACAGAAAATAAGATTAAAACAATTTCTGACAGGGAAATTAGGGATAACAAAGGACCACAATTGCTCAAAGATTACGTTTCTACTTTTGATACTATCTATTCTAGCTTTGATCTTGATGTGTTGGATCCTGCATATGCTCCTGGTGTTGGTAACCCTGAAGCTGTGGGGATAACTTCTAGAGAGTTATTTGACATGATTAATTCTCTCAAAGAAACAAAAGTAACTGGTGTTGACATCGTAGAACTAAATCCATATCATGACAATGGGGCAACTGCGTCTTTGGCTGCCAAAATCATTTCCACTATGATTGCCATGAATTTATCTCAAAAATAATATTTTCTTTACAAAATTGCCTAATTGAGATATTAAGTACTTAATTTTGCTTAATTGAGATACCTGTTGCTTATTAGCTGCTTAATTTTGCTTGTTAAGTGCTTATTAAGCAAAATTGTGATACGTGCCTGAGTAAATTAAGTACTTAATTTTGCTTATGAAGTGCTTATTAGCTGCTTAATTTTTGCTTATTTTTTACTTAATTGAGATGTTAGGTGCTTATTAGCTGCTTAATTTTTGCTTATTTTCAGATGTCAGTTGCCTATTATCTGTCTGACTTGGGCATTCTTGTGTTATTTTGTAATTAGTTACCTTAACTAAATCCAATTCATGAAATTCTGTTATGAGTAAAGATGGATTCAACAAAGATGGATATCACAAAGCAACTGGAACAAAATTCAACAAACTAGGATATGATCAAGATGGATTCAGTAGAAACGGATACGACAAAGACGGATACGACAAAAATGGCATTCACATAGCAACTGGTACTTTGGTTAACACTGCTGGATTGGACAAAGATGGAAATTATGAGGCGACTGGAACACCATTCAACGAAGAAGGATTTGGCAAAGACGGTTTTGATAAACTGGGATACGACAAAGACGGATTCAACAAATATGGATATGATAAAAATAGTTTTGACAAAGATGGCACTCACTTCGTAACTCATACTTTGTTTAACACTGCTGGATTCAACAAAGATGGATATCACAAATCAACCGTAGAAAAAACAAGCAAGAATTGACAGATAATGAAGACTAATCAGAAAAATAATTTCTAAAACCTTCTGCTTAATTTGGCGGTTAGACAGGTTGCGACACGCCAATCTACTTTATTAGATGGTATTTTGGGTGTAATTTGTGTTAAATAATTTACGAGATACTCTTCGTCCTGGACTTGAAAAGATTGGAAAAGGATTTGCTGCAACTGGATTGTCTCCGAACTTTTGGACTGTTGTAGGGCTCATCATTGCATTAGCTTCTGCTGTTGTTTATGGAATGGGTATGGAATTTGGATTAATCATTGGAGGTGTTTTGTTACTTGTTTCAGGATTTTTTGACATGGTTGATGGTCAGGTAGCGCGAGTAACTGGCAAGACTTCCAAAAAAGGCGAGTATCTTGATTCAATGTTTGATAAGATCTCTGAAGTTGCAATCTTTTTGGGAATCTTAGTTGGTGGATATGCCGAACCATATCTTGTATTGCTTGCAATCACTTTGTCTTTGCTAGTTAGTTATGCTCGAGCAAAATCTGATTTAATTAACATCAAACTTCAGGGAATTGGAATTGGTGAAAGGGCTGAAAGACTTTTGGTAATTGCAGTAATTGGCATTTTTGGTTTTATGGACTATGCAGTTGTTATCGTAGTGATCATAGCTGGAATTACGTTAATACAAAGAATGATTTACACTGCAAAAAATATTAGAGAGGAATAGATCTCTTCTGGTAAATTATGGCCGAAAGTGGTCATGTTGTGAGTCAACATCATTTCGAGAAGTAAAATAATTCCCTAAATACTCAACACAGAGGATGATATTGTTGAAACCTGTATTCATCATTGCGCTAGCGGCAGTTGTCATGATTGGAGTTGTAGTTTTTGGTGCATTGTACTTTAATGAAACATCTCAAGACGTTGTGGAATTTAATGAAGGTATCAATTACTCTCAAGTATTCATTTACACTACAAATTCTGAGATTACTGTTAACGTAGAGGTTGCAGACACTCCTCAAAAACAAAGTCAAGGATTAATGTTTAGAGAAAATTTGAAATGGGATCATGGGATGCTATTTATTTTTGATAGTGAATCCGTTCTTTCGTTTTGGATGAAAGACACTTTGATTCCGCTGGATATGATTTTTGTGGATGAGACTTTTAGAATAATAAACATTATTGATAATGCACTACCCTGCAACATAGAACCCTGTCCCGATTACTCTTCTGAAAAACCTGTAAAATATGTGCTAGAGGTGAATGCAGGATTTGTAGAAACAAATGACATAGAAGCGGGGGACTTTATTTCCATCAGTCCTAACTCTTCAAAATAGACAATCAGATCTGATTCCATTCGGGATATTTTTTAGATGGGTTTAAACTAAAGAGCAAAGTAGTTTTGAGGATGGATTTTAGATGAAAACAGTGTGGAATAAATTAAAAAAATTAAGTTTCAAATGGAAATTTCTAATCTGGATTGTTTCGGTAGTTTTGATTTTTGCATGGGTGTTTACGTGGTGTGGCTCCATATTGAAAGTTGACTGTCACCAAGTTATTTTGAATAGGTAAAAATTAAAGAAAATAATGTTAATCTAAATCTCATTTTGTAAATTCTTCTTGCTCGCAATCCCAATCCTCTTTGGATTCAAAATTACTGTCTTCGTTATTCCCATCAACCATAATTTGCAAAAATAATCCCCCTAGATTAACTTTAGTTAAGCATCTAAAACCACTCCTGCCTGCTATGCTACGAAAAGGATTCAAAATTACTGCCTTTGATTTTTCTCAGTATGATTTTTCATATTTCTAAGATGACTATTTTAGTAAAAAATTATTTAATTTAATGATGTTTTATGATTTAATTTTAAAGTAAAATTAGATTACTCTTTAAATATGTTAACTACGTAATTAAGACATGAAAATTGGAGCATTACAAAAATGACTACAGCATATGTTTTAATCAATTGTGATCTTGGATCAGAAGGAAAAGTAATTTCAGAACTGAAATCATTGGAAGACGTTGTTGAGGTTCATGGTACTTTTGGTGCTTATGACATACTAGCAAAAGTCGAAGCTGAATTAGTTGAAAAATTACGTGAAACCATCACCTGGAAAATTAGAAAAATCCCAAAAATACGTTCTACATTAACACTAATGGGAATTGAAGGACAAAACTAGGTGACATGATAATTGACCAGAGCATATGTTTTAATGAGTTGTAATTTAGGTTCTGAGAAAAAAATTATTTCTTTATTAAACTCAATTGACGGAATTACAGAATCACATGGCACATTAGGTCTTTACGATATAGTGTCAAAAGTAGATGCAGATACAGAAAAAGGAATTCGAGATATTATAACTAGTACAATTCGTAAAATACCTGAAATTAAGTCTACTATGACACTGACTCGTTCTGAATGTGAGGGCTTGTTTAAACCTGCGGATAAATTAATTGCTGCAATGCTTGGAAAAAATTCAGCGCAAGCATATGTTGCAATTCATACAGAAAAAGAAAAAGAATATGACGTGTTAAGACACCTAAGTCACATTCCAGAAGTAAAAGAAGCCGATGTTGTATTTGGATTTTATGATGTATTGTGTAAGATAGAGGCATCAGAATATTCCACATTAGAAAAAATAATTACAAAAGGAATCCGAAAATTATCTCACATTCAAACAAGTATGACTCTAAATATTATATCCGAACAAGACTAGGATAATATTTTTTATTCCTTAAAACATAATAAGATAAAAAATAATTCCAACACGTGAGTAAAAAGAATACCAGCACGATTACGTTTAGAATAGATGGAGATTTTGACGAGCACCTTAGAAAAATTGCAAAAGAGCAAAAAGTTAGCCTTAACACTTTAGCCAACCAAATTTTTGGAAATTATCTGGATTTGGATGTGTATATGGAAAAATTTGGCGTGATGATGATGAGCAAAAAAGTGTTCAAAATGTTTCTAGATAAAACAGATGTTGCAGAACTCAAACTTTTAGCTCTTGATGCGGGTTCAAACGAACCTAGAGAATTCATATTATTCAAATGGAAAGAAATTACGTCTGAAAACGTATCTACGTTTATGAAAATTTATTGCGAGCATTGCGGGTATGGGCAATGTGATCTTGAACAGTCAGAAAACAGGGTATCACTGAGCGTACGTCACAACTTTGGCAAAAAAGGTTCAGTATACCTTGGCTCATTTCTAACTGCCGTAGTAACATCCACATTGAATCGCGAATGCAGCACAATAGAATCTGATGAATCTGTAACTATTTCTTTTGTAAATTGATTGTAAATTGATTGCAAATGATTGCAAATGATACATGTTAGTTAAGTATAATTTTTGAAATATTATGGTATGAACACAAATCAGCATACAAGACAAGACGCAACAATTAGTGATACTTTAAAGCAAAAGATTGACATGACAAAACATCTCAAAGAAAACAACACCACTTACAAATCTCATTGGTGGAGAGCCATGTCAATGTCTGTAGCGTTATTTGTTCATGCTTGGATTCCCTCACTGTTTCCAACATATGCCTCAGATAAAATGAATCACAGATGATTCTCTTTATCTGGGTATTTTTTTAAATAGATTTAAAATAATTAGAATTTATGAATTGTCCTGATTGTAAACATGAAAAAGGAAATTGCTCCTGCCTTTGTTGTTGTTCTATATCTAAAATTGGATGTTCAAATTTAATATTTCCTGCATGCTCAAAGTAATAATTATTCCCGGAATAATGGTTGTGTCTTTTTCACATTTTTTGGTAGAGTTGTTTGGGAGTATTCTTCCTCATGTATTTTATTCATTTTTTAAAGAAATAGGCACAATTTTTGTAATAGTAGCTGCATTATTGTTTGCAGTTACATGGTTACTTCGAGCACGACCACGTAATTTTCCAAAAAATTATCATTTGATTTGTTTTGATGTGTTTGGGGAAAAATCCATTATTGACGGATTACGTACTGAATTTAAAACAAATGATGTTGCCTGGAGTTTCATGAGGGAATACAAAAGGAGGTTTCCTTTGTATCATTTTGCACTGGTAGTAGATGATTCCAACTCTGAGAAAGAAATGATTATTCGATACATTTAGGTGATGATATTAACCCCTATCTTAAAAAATTTAACATTAAATAAAAAATAGAGATTTTTAATCCCTATTTTTATGGGAAATCACAAACCTATTCTCATGCGGCTACTAAAACAAAGTTTGTAAATAATCTTATTGAATCAAACATTAAACATTACCATGTGATTGTCAAACTTGATAATTACTGAATTAGACCCTAAAATCATCCATGCTAATCATTCCCACAATCTTTTCATTTGATGTCACAGGTAATTTATTAATTTTATTTTTTTTCATTAAATTAAGGGCAATTATTATTTCACAATCTTGATCAATTGAAATTAAAGGGCAACTCATTAATCTGCTAATGGGGGTATCAATTGGATATGCATGAGAGCCTATTTTTATTGTATAGTCTCTATCTGTAACTATTCCAATTAATTTATTGTTTTCAACTACTACAACTGCTTTTACGTTACACGTTTCCATTATTTTAGCTGCGTCAGATGCAGTTGCAGTTGATTCTAACGAAAGAGTTGCATGTGACATTAAATCTTTAATTTTTTTAGTTTTTAGATGTGGATCCAACTGCATTATTCAACTAAATTGAACATGTATTTTAATGGATAAACTAAATTTCAACTTTAAAAATCATGTTCATTAAAATCAGAACCTAGTGAGACGTTTAAAATTACAGTTGAATCTGTAGTTTGAAAATCTAATTCTTTATCTGGCAAGAAACTTCGAAATATTTGTTTTAGTAATTGTTCGGTAAATACAGACCATTTAGTACCTAAATCATGTTGAATGAGAAATGTGTGGACATTTCCATTAACCCTATGATCTGAATTCATACCAGAAGCTCTCATGTAATCTTCAAGCGTTTCAATACATCGCTTTAGATCATAGCCTCCTTTGATGAACATTACAGTGTCTTTAATCGTGGGAAAAATTAAATTAATTATTTCATCAATATCTTGTCCGTCTAAATCATCTCCTAAAGACTGTAAAATTCCTACAGGAACTGGAATCAATCCAATTTTTTGTGAAAATCTATCCCATTGGATATATTTTTCTAAAATCTGTTTAACTAAAACATTTTGAGATATGCCTTTTTGACTTGCTTCTGTTTCTAGTTCTGTAATTAATTTTTCAGGTAATCTATAAGTGATACTTCTGGTAGGATGTTTTTTATTTACATGAGTTTGTCTTTTTGAAGCATTCATCTTTTCAATCTTTATCTTGATTCCGTATGATATTAATCGATATCTTCTTGTTTCGTATTATTTGCAATACATTCTACTGTAGTTTCTTCTAAATTACAATGGACTATGATATTCTTAATTTTACTCATATAAAGAAAATGCTTTTTTCCATCTATGTTTAGTGCACCTGAAATTGTTAGTAATTTTCCATCATACAGTTTTTGTAATTTTCTATAAACGGTACTTAAGGGAATATTTTCCTCATGTGATATCATCATTGCCGATTTTGGTTTTTTAAGGGTATTTTTTAAAATCTGTTTACAATATTTGTCTGAAAGACTTTCTAAGATAATTCGTTGCTTTACATTATCCGCAACTTTGTGTGTTTGAATTAATTCTTGCATGTGATATTTTTAAAAAAATCCGTTATAACACTGATGTTTGCATTGTCTTGCACTGTATTCTGATTTTTTATATTTTAAATTAAGAATTAGAAATTAATGAAATGGATGTATATATCAATAATTTGGTCGTGGTGGATAAAAAATTAAAAATGAAACAATCTATTTTAAAAATATCTGTAGGAATAATGTTTTCAATCTTTTTAATTTCATTCTCAATAAATTTAGTAAATGCAGAATCTGTGCCTAGTTGGGTAAAAAATAATGCATTATGGTATGGTCAAGGCGACATTACAGAAATAGAATTTTTAAATTCGATTAAATTTTTAATTGAACATGATATTTTAATATTAAATAATAATAGTGATGACGATGACAATGATAATGATACGGTAAAAAGAAATCAACTGGAACAAATCATAATACCTAATGGAAATTACGTTGTTTCAGGCGGATCTTTTTACTTGCCACTAAATCTAGAAATAAATCCAATGACCACCGTTCAATGGATTAATGATGACATAGTAAAGCATACAGTACAAAGTCAAGATGAATTTGGAAAAATCATTGGATTATTCAATAGTGTTCCATTAGATACAGGAGAAACATTTGAATTTAAATTTAAAGAAAAAGGAGTATACAATTACTATTGTTCATTACATCCCTGGAGAGTGGGCGTAGTTACAGTAGGATAATTAGTATCACCAATGACAATTAACTCATCAAGTTAAGTATTAAAAATTAAGAAAATGTCTGAGGGTGACTCTTTTAAAATTAGATTTGTTCAGATCTGCCTAGAATTCTGTCATCCTCAACAATCTTTAAAAAAACAGTGCAGTGTAACCGTCTTCTTAATACATTATTTATTGAATGAAACTTTTATGGATGTTAAAAAAATACCAAAATTTTTAGGAAATAAAAACGACGGGCAATGTGTGGGCCATGATGAAAATGAATGGGGTAAACCGAGAGAGGTAAAACAAAATGAAACAGTTGCAACCTATGATCTAAAAGGGAATAAAACTAAAAACAATAAATGCATTTCATGCGGAAAAAATTAAAGGCGTTAGAGAATCTCGCGGTACTTTTGGTCTTTATGACATATTTGCCAAAGTTGAGTGTAATTACAGATAATCCGCGTCCTAATGCTTGTAAGCTGAATTTTATTTTCTAAATTCCACATTATGTCAGTGTTCATCATCAAACCAGATTTGCTTTTGTTCTTCATTTCCAAATGTTTCATAAGCGTCATTTAGACACTGCTCCAAACTACCGCCAGATTGCATGTTTCCAACATCATTGGTGCACATGTCAACTGCGTCTTGTAATTCTGATTTTTTTTGATCATCAAATTCCGGAATGTCTGCTTCCATATTGTTCCCAGACATTGTTACAGCGTATAGAATAACTCCCAGCCCTGCAACCATCCCAAGGATTAGACCCTTTGAAACCATGTTAGTTTTTTTTAGATTACTATAATAAGAAATATTCTATGCACAAATTAAATAAAAAACGCACCTTGCCATACAGTCCGTTACGACATGGAAAAAGTCCTCTTTAAAATCAGACAGAATTTCATAAATATCCCGTGCTTTTGAAAATGATATTGAAACCTGTATTCATCATTGCGCTAGTGACAGTTGTCATGATTGGAGTTACGGTTACAGGTGTTTTTGCTGAAACTTCTGTCCCCGAAAAATATGATCCTTTTTCTAGAGAACAATGTCATAATGAGACTCACGTTATTCCAGACAAGCATGTCTATGAATCTGGAGAAACGGTAACATTTACAGTTGAGATATTTGATCCCTGCTATCCTGCACGAGGAAATGGATACTATGATTTGGAGTTATGGGTAAAAGAACATGTTCCTAACGAACTACAATCTGATGGTGAAGTTGGAAAGGCGGGTGTTTCGATTGAAACAATTCAGATTAAAACAGGTCAACAAAAAATGTTTCAATTTACTCCAGAAATTTCAACACGGACACAAGAATACCTAGTACTAGAAAAAATTGGAAATGAGATGAATGGACTAATCCAATATGATCAAGAAAATAACAGAATGTTTGACGAGAATGACGATGGAATGTATCTTTCATTTGTTGTCCTACCCTCAGAAAATCCTCAAGAACTCAGAACTTCTGAGGGCGGCTGTCTAATCGCAACAGCAGCATACGGCTCTGAGATGGCACCTCAAGTCCAACAGTTACGAGAACTTCGTGACAACCAATTGCTACAAACAGAATCGGGAACCGCATTCATGGGGGCATTCAATGACATTTACTATTCCTTCTCACCAATTGTAGCTGATTATGAGCGTGAAAATCAATACTTCAAGGAGGCAGTAAAGATTGCAATCGCCCCGATGATTTCCTCACTGTCTCTAATGGAAAATGCAAACTCTGAATCAGAAGTATTGGGGATGGGACTGTCAGTAATCGTGCTGAACCTTGGAATGTATCTTGGACTTCCATCTGTGGTTATAGTTGGAATTAGAAAAATTACTTTTTAAAATTAGACAGATGCAATGATGATTAGCCAAAATTATTCAAACAGTTGTGATCACCTTTAATTATGATTTTATCCCTTTATGTGATTATGAACAAGTGGAGAGGAAAAGGAATCATAATTCCATTTATCATATTTGGAATCTTGTTTACTGTTGGAATGTTACTAAGCACTGTAGTTGAACCATAAATTACTGAATTAAAGAAGAAATCTTCTTGTTAATTGTATGCGATGATAAACCAAAATTGGCTAAACGATGTGGGCTAAAAATTAACCGCGAAGTTTGCCGCGTTTTCTTCTACTCTCTTCTGATCTAACTTTAATGATTTTGAAATGAACTGCACATGAAATACAATAGTGTTTCAAAACAGTTGGTGATGCAATGTATGCGCCTTGTGCTCGTAATTCCTTGGCTAAAGTATGTTCTACTAAATTTAATCTTGATGTAACTTTTTTAGCCTTATCTTTTGGAACTGTTTGTCCACAGTTTGTACATTGTACTGTACCTGAGGATCCTTTTCCTCCTTTTGTACGACCTCTACTTGCACGTTTAAGTGGCATAAAATTCAGCCATTTTGCCTCCTTATATTCTTGCGGTTAATTTAAAAAAATTGATAATTTTACACCTAAAATTATGGGAAAAATGGTTTATCCTTTAATGCTAGTTTAAGCAAATAATTCTGATAAGGTTGAAAGGATTATGTCATGGTTGTTTTAGGTCCGGTATAGAATTAGTTATTTCAAAAGGTAAAATTCTCTGTTCTGACTGTTTTAATGAAAATGATGGAAAAAACTAAATTTACTAAATTTAAAAATTAAACCATGAAATTATCTATTTTTTCACATTGTGCCCTTGACACCATTTCCATTGAAGGCAATTCTTATGAGCAAATTGGAGGAGCTGCCTCTTATTGTGGACTTATGGCACGTGAGTTCAAATTCGATGTAAATCTTTTTACAAAATTTGGTTCTGATTTTCCAAAACAGTACCTCACTGAACATAAAATCAATCTAATGAATTCTGAATCTGAAAAAAACACCACTAAATTTTCTATATCTATCTCTGGCTCTGACAGAACTTTAAAACTTGAAAATGAATGTGATCCAATTGAGTATTCTAATCTTGATGCTGATGGTCATATTGTTAGTCCCATCTTCCATGAGATTTCTGATGATGTTTTTAAAAAAATTAAATCTGATTCTAATTTTTTATTTGTTGATCCTCAGGGCTTTTTACGCCAAAAGGACTCTAACGGCAATGTAATTTTAAAAAAAACTGATCTTGACCTGTATGATGTAAATGCAATTAAAATTAATCCTGAAGAGGGTCAAAATATCGTTAGTGGCTCGCATGATGAGATGATGCTGGCCCTACAAAAAAAAGGGATTGAGTATGTGCTACTGACTAACAAAGTGGATGTTTCTTTGTTGGTAAAAAATCGCGTCTATTCTCTTAAATTACCAAATAAAAATGTCCACGATACCACTGGCATTGGAGATATTTTTTGTTCTGCATTCACTTGTACAATGTTAAAGGAAAAAGACTTTCTATGGGCACTGTGTTTTGCTGCAGGTTCTGCTCAGGCTGCACTTGAATCTAATAATGTGGGATTGCAAAAAATTCCTAAAAAAGGAATGGTAGAAAATAACGCTTCATATTTTTATAATCTGGTAGATTTTCGAGACTTGTAATCTAATAGTTACGCGTATTGCCAAGCCATGGTATTTTCTGCCCTGTCTTAATTTTTAGTTATTTTTTTATCTATGGGTCCGCTAGATTATTTGAGTTTATTCAACTAATCTGGCGTCTTCCTTTATGGTATTTAGTACAATGTGGGTTAGCGTGTTTTCAACATTGGGTATGGCTGATATTTTTTTTACAAAATCGCTCAAAAATCCACGCGTTTTGAACTTTGCAATGACTACCATGTCTGCATCACCTGTCACATCATAAACTGCAACAATGCTGTCGTATTTTGCAATCGCATCCTCGATTTCCAACATTTTGCCTTTGCTGGTTTTAATTTCAATTATTGCTGTGATGTCAAATCCAAGTAATTCATGATTAAGACGAACTGAATACCCTTGAATGATGTTTTCCTTTTCTAGTTTCTTTATTCTAGATAGAACTGTTACAGTGGATACTCCCAACCTATGAGACAGTTGACGTGCAGATTGCCTGCCATCCACTGAAAGATGTTTTAGAATCTCAATATCTTTATCGTCCATAATCATAAAGTATTACGTTGAACAAATATTTAAAAATATTAGATTAATTGGAATACATGTTATGCTCATACCAAGAATTGTTGTAATTATTTAGTAAAAAATCACAATAAGTTAAATATTTTAAAGTGATATTTTAGACATGACGGGAGTTCGAATCTAACTGGCCACGGCATACGTTCTGATAAACTGCGAGC
>JACNFV010000140.1 GCA_014384445.1 Candidatus Nitrosopumilus sp.
AAGACCAACAATTAGTCCTCCAATTGGAGCAATTACAATTCCTGCAAAAACTTTAGTTAATCCACCATAAACTAATTTTTCAAATCCTAATCCTGCAATTCCCGCACCCATTATTCCACCTACTAAAGAATGACTGTTAGAAATTGGTAATCCAAAATAAGTACAAAGTGTACTCCATCCAATTGCACCTGCCAATCCACCTACGATTATGTACACGGTGATATCATCGGGTTGAACAATTCCTTTTGCAATTGTTGTTGCAACTGCAACTCCAAAAATTAGTGGACCGATGAAATTCATTATAGCAGATAAAGTTACAGCATGGAGTGGTTTTAAAACACGAGTCCCAATTACTGTGGCAACTGAATTTGCAGAGTCATTAAACCCATTTACAAAATCAAAGATTAATGCTACAATAATTGCACCTATTGCTATCTCTAACATCTAATCATCTCAGGTATATTTCAGTACGATATCTTCAACAACATCTGCAACATCGACACATCTGTCTGAGGCAGTTTCCATCGTTTCGTAGATATCTTTTAGTTTGATGATTTTAATTGCATCATCACTTTCAAATAGTTCTCTAATTGCCTCTCTATACAAATCATCAACAGTGTGTTCAATATCACTAGTATTTCGGCAATGTTGAATCATATCTTTAGGATCTTTAATTCGTTGTAATTTTGAAACCATATATTCAACTTCTTTGGTAGCCTTAACCAACTCTATGGCCATTTCTTTACAGTATGGTGGTGGAGAAGTAATTTTGTAACTATACACTCTAGCAGCAATACCATCCATGAAATCAATCACATCATCTATTTTTGATGCAATTCTTTGCATGTCTTCACGATCTAATGGAGTAATGAAAGTTCTATTTAGTTCAGAAAAAATATCTCTTGTTAAAACATCGGCTTCTGTTTCAAGTCTGTGAATTTTTTGAGATTGTTCAGCATTATTAAGGTCATCAAATAAAACAACAACTGCTTCAGAGGTTTCAACGGATTTTTTTGCTAAATTAGTTAAAAGTAATAAAAGTTCTTTTTCATTAGATTTTACCCATGATAACCATTGTCCCATAATAACATCAAGTGTGTTTTGAAGTTAAGGCATATCACCATAAAGTATATTGTTCTATATAGAAACAGTTGATCGCAAATATTTTTCTTTGAGGGTATTTTGGAAAAAAATTAAAATGGTTTGTTTACTTCTCGAGTAAAAACATAACTTGTAACTGCCACCATAGCAAGTACAAATCCAAACAGCACAGCAATACTGATCCATATAGGAACACCACCTTCAGAAACACCAGTCATTAATTCTCTAACCAGTAAAACAGTGTAGGTGACAGGGTTTAATTTTGCAATTACTGCAAGCCAGTTTGGCAATAATTCTAATGGAAACAATGCAGGGCTCAACATGAACAATGGCATTCCAAGTAAATTTATCATCCCCCAAAAAGTTTCTTGAGATTTTGCAGTTGCTGCAAGACTGACAGATATTCCAGAAAAACCCAGTGAGAACAAAATAACAATCCCCATTATTGGAATAATCATTAATGGGTTTGGAAATGTAACGCCAATTGCCAAAGCAATTCCAATAATCAAACTTGCTTGTAAGGCAGCAATTAAAGAAATAGCAGCCATTTTTCCCAAAGCAATCGCAGAACGTGAAATTGGAGAAGTTAGTGCCTTATTCATAAAACCATACCTCCTATCCCAAAGTGTGTTAACTCCGCCAAAGATACTTGTAAAAATTGCAGTCAAGATGATAACACCAGGAGCCATAAATTCAATATATTCGCCTTCAAACCCTACAGATTGAATCAAGGGTTGAGTTTCTGAAAAAATATTTCCAACTACAATTATCCAAATAGCAGGCTGAATTAATCTAATTAAAACACCACTTCTAGACTTTTTGTATCGCTTTAACTCACGCCAAAAAATCGTATACGTGTCATACATGATACTGTTCATGCCCGTAACCTCTTCATTTTTGCATGTTCAATTTTTCGATTAAATTTTGACTTGTCATCTCTAATTTCATGTCCAGTGTAAGAAATGAAAACATCGTCAAGGGTAGGTTGTGTTAGAGAAAGGGTAACAATTTTAATTCCAAGATCAGATGAAATTTGAAAAATTTTTGGAATAACTTCTGTCCCATTGGAGGTAAAAAGAATTAATTTTAAATCCTCCTCATTAATTTTTTTGATAAATTCAATCTTGTTTAGTTCTGCTAAAAATAAATCATGATTGTCATTATTTTCTACAACTAGTGAAATAATTTCATTGCCCAAAGCATTTTTCATATTTTGGGGGGAATCAATGACTTGAATCTTTCCACCGTCTATAATTCCAATTCTATCACACAGGTTATCTGCCTCTTCCATGTAGTGAGTAGTAAGAAAAATAGTCATATCAAATTCAATGTGAATTTTTTTAATATATTGCCAAATTTTCCTTCTAGTTTGAATATCTAATCCAACAGTAGGTTCATCAAGGAACAAGACTTTTGGGTGATGCAAAAGCCCTCCAGCAATGTCCAATCTTTTTCTCATGCCGCCAGAATATGTAACTACAGCTTGATGTTGTTTATCCGAAAGTTCAATTAACTCCAAAACTTCATCAATTCTTTTGTTAATTTCATTTTTTGGAATATGATTTAATTTTGCTTGCAATAATAGATTTTCGCGACCAGTAAGATATTCATCAACAGTGGTTTCTTGTTGAACAAAGCCAATATTTTCTCTAACATGTTTGGCATCTTTCATCACATCAAAACCTGCAATCAAAGCTTTTCCGGATGTGGGTTTTAGTAAAGTGGTAAAGATCATCATTGTCGTACTTTTTCCAGCACCATTAGGTCCCAAAAATCCAAAAATCTCTCCTTTTTGTACTGAAAAAGAAACATCGTTTACTGCAACTAGATCTCCAAAGGACTTGGTGAGAGATGTTGTTTCAATAGAATACAATAATTCGATCCCCTCTGGCAATTATAAATTGCTAAGTATTAGATCAAAGACTAATCATAAAAAATTTAAAAAGAGTATTTTGAGAACAAACACATGAAAGGATTGTGTCAAAAATGTCACTCATCGAATGTAGAGATAACACTTGAGGATGGAATGCCTGTTTGTGTAAAGTGTGCAAAAAAGTAGAGTAGAATAAAAAAGAGTATCAAAGAATCATTCAAAATTTTTCTTTAGTTATTCCTAAGATAATTTTATGCGTATTCTCATTATTTGAAATATCAAGAATTTCTATCAATGAGGTTAAATTACTTAAGAGGATATTAGAAGTATGAAAATAGTAGAAGAAAGATTCAGACCAATTTTAGTTACAAAGGGAAGAAAGACAGGAAAGTCACATTCAGTATGGCTAAGAGCAGTGAAATATAATGAAAAAATTTATTTTTCAAGACATCGTCCAGACGGAGATTGGTTTCAAAATGCAATGGTAAATTCAGAGGTGAAAATTCAATACAATAACACAGAATTCACAGGAAAGGCATCGCTAGTTACAGATGAAAAACTGAATCAAAAAATTTCTCAGTTAAAGTATCCAGGAGAGAAACGAGCTGACGAAAAAAGAGTTGCTATAGAAGTTACATTAAATTCAGAAAACAAATAAAAAATTCCAAGATAAGGGTTATGAAATAATACTAGTTAGAAAATATCTTCGTAAACAATAGTCTGGTTCTTTAATTGTTTATCAAGAGTTGGCAAATATTTCATTATGCAGTAATTAACAAAATCACTAAATGAACGAATTCGGTAATCAGATTCTAAAACTTCATGATGTTTATCATAATATTGTTCTAAATTGTATAATGTTCTTTTTTGTAATGGAACCAATCTATTACGTTTAGTGATAAATTTGGGAGTTACAGGAATTTCATTTTCTGAATCTAATTCAGATTCTACTTCAGATTCTACTTCAGATTCTCCTTTCAGAGTATTAAGATCAATTGTTTCTTGCATTTCAAAGACAAAAATTTTACTTTTGATTGATTTTGGAAGTCCTGAATTTTTAGAAATTATATCTATAACTTCTCGTGCAACTTTATCAGACATTGCCAATTCGATTTTTGCAAGCATAGTAGACCGAACTACAGATCCACCAACTCTAGATCCTTTTGATTGACTTGTAAATCTACTATCTTCTAAATTTCGTTTATCGATAATATCAATGCCCAAAGCATCTAATTTTTCACGAATTGCAGGGTAATTTTTTCGATTAATTATAGCCTCGATTTTTTTCAACAGTTCAAAAAAATATTTTTTGTTTTTAAATCTAACGATCACATCATAATAACTAGAATACACAGATACATTCCAAGGTTGAATCTAATTATTGAAATTTCAAATCCTAAAAATTTAGATTCAATATTATCTATTAACGATAGTGATGAAATTATTAGAGTAATCGGAAGTTGGTTATTTTTTTAAAAAAAATTGGTTTTTTGGCGTTAATCTGCCATATATCATACCAGTCCACACGTGTACCATACAGGTTGGAGAGAATCGTAACTGTGATGGTTGGATTTTGGTTAATGTTGCATACTTTTCATGTGGCATTTGGTTTTTTGGTTTTGGTTTGGTTTTGCGGCCTATTGCTACCTTTTGGTACAAAAAAACGCACATAGGTTT
>JACNFV010000130.1 GCA_014384445.1 Candidatus Nitrosopumilus sp.
TGTTTCTAATAAAGGAAAATGATTGCAGAAATGATGAATATAAAACTAAATTAAAAATTTTTAGAATTAATTATGACAAGTATGGTATGACAGAAAATAAAATAAATTAAGTTTTTCCAATACCTATGGTATGAAGAAGTCCTTTTGGAAATGATTTAGAGTTGAGAATATTTCGTCCATCAAAAAATAAAATTGATTTTCTTCCTTTTGGAAATGATTTAGAGTTTAGTTTTGAATAAGTTTTATGATCTGAAGAAATAAAAATTAGATCAGCATTTTTAGTAGCCTCTGATAGATTTTTTGTAAGAGAAACAGACTTTGGTAATGTTTTATCTTCAAAAATATATGGATCATGAACTGAAATTATACATCCTTTTTTAAGAAATTCATCAACTACATCATATGTAGGGGATAATCTTGTATCTGTAACTTCCCCTCTAAAACCTAATCCAAGAACTGCAATTTTTGCATTTATGGGTTTAATTTTATTTTTCATAAGCATATTGATAGAATCATCCACACATTTTTTGGGCATGTTATCATTAATTTTTCTTGAATATTGTAAAAGATTCATAACTTTTCCAATTTTTGATGCATCTTCAATTATTATTCTAGGATAAACAGGAATACAAAGACCACCAACACCAGTCCCAGGATAATGTAAGTGGCAAAAAGGTTGAGAGTTTGCACCTTTACGAGTTTCCCAAAAATTAATTCCTATTTTTTCACAATAATCTGCCAATTCATTCGCAAGTGCAATATTTACATCTCTATATGCCCCTTCAAATAATTTTTCAGCTTCAGCTTCTGCCAAAGTAGGCATTATTAAAACGCCTTTCTTAGAAATCAATGTAAAAAGTTTTTCTGCCATCTTCAAACTTTTTGGACCAAGTCCAGAAATTATTGCCGGATAATTTTCTTCAATATCTTTGACTGCTCGCCCTTCAAAAATTCTTTCAGGGTTGTAGATTACATTAAAATCTTTTTCACCTTTTAATTTACTTTGTTTTTCAAGAATTGGCAAAACTATTTTTTCTGTAGTCCCAGGAGGAACAGAAGGAGACAAAATTATAGTATCACCTTTTTTTAGACCCTTGCTAATGTTTTTGGTAACTTGGATTACAGAGTTTAGATCAACTTTTTTATTTTTCAAGCCAACTGGGACGACGATAATTTTGATTGATGATTTCTTTGATGCATCAATCCCATTAGAAGTAAGAGAAAATGTCTTTTTTTTAATAGATTTTGAAAAAGTTTCAGACAAAAAAGGCTCTTTTTTATGAGAATTTCCCTCTTTGATTTGTTGTAAGAGAGTTTTTGAAATATCAACTCCTATCACTTTAGCACCTGCCCTAAGCCAAACTGCGGCAATTGAACCTCCAACATTACCAAGTCCATATATTGCAAAAACTTCTTTGGATAGGAGTTGATTTTTAGTAACCAATTACAAAAGTTCTAAAAATAGTAGTAATTTAATCATGTCCTTTAACAAATTTTACTAAATCTATTCAAGAATTATTTTTTAGCCAATCAATAGTTTGTGTAAGACCTTTCACCACATCTGTTGAAGGAGTTTTTCCAAATGTTTCATTCAATAATGTGGTATCTGAAACAAAATTTCCAATCTCACCAGGTCTCATGGGCTGATACTCAATTTTCGGTTCGATTTTAAGAATTTCAGACATATTTTTTATAATTTCCAATATAGTGGTTCCATTTCCAGTACCCATATTCAAAACCTTATTTTTGCTCATATCTGTGGATATTGCCTGCTCAAAAAATGGGATTATATCTTCAATGTAAACATAGTCTCGGATTTGATCTCCTTTTCCAAAAACTGTAATGGCTTCATTGTTTTGAATTTTATTATAGATTGAAGGAATCAATCCATTTTTTTGAAACGGTCCATAAATATTAAAAAATCTAAAGACAGTGTAATCTATATCATATAATTCATCATATAGACGCAAATAATGTTCAGAAGTTAATTTTGTAATTCCATATGCAGTTTTAGGTTTTGCAGGATGGTTCTCATCTACATGAGGAGATTTTGGTTCGCCAATAAGAGACGATGCAGAAGTAAAAATTACTTTAGACACAGAATTTTTTTTACAACACTCGAGTAAGTTCAGCAATCCTATGATGTTAACTCGTCCATTAGTAATTGAGCCATCTAAAGAAGAAACTAAGGAATGGGCAGTAAGATGAATTACAGCATCTATATCTTTAACTATTTTTTCTACTGAATCATAATTTGTGATATCGCATTTAAAATAATTTTCATGAGTACTTGAATCTAATTGATCAGATGTATAGATAGTGTGTTTTTGAGATAATCCTTTCACTAAATTTCTTCCTACGAATCCTTCAGAACCAGTTATGAGTATTTTCATTAAATAGAACCTTGCATTAATTCTAAAAAAGCTTTCTAAAAAAGACCTTAATACCCGAGATGAAAAGCTCAAAAACAGTGACAGAAAAGAAACTTGTTCCTCTTGCAGTTCCAGATGTAGGTGAAGAAGAGATCAATGAAATTAGAAAAGTGATGGGTACTGGATTTCTGACAGAGGGTGCCACTACAAAAGAATTTGAAAAGATGGTAGCAGATTATTTAGGTGTTAAACATGCATTAGCAGTTACATCGTGCACTACAGGATTACATGCAGTTTTAGAATGTCTAGATATCAAAGGTCAAGAAGTAATTGTACCTGATTACACATATCCTGCTACCGCTGAAGCAGTAGTTTTGGCAGGAGGTATCCCAGTTCTAGTTGATGTAGATTTAGATAGTATGAATATGAATACTGAAATTCTTGAAGAAGCATATAATGATAAAATGACTGTTTTTAGTCCGGTTTCATGGGCAGGTGTTCCATTAGAAAAAGAAATTTATCAAAAAGCAAAAAAACTTGATTTGAAAATGTTAGAAGATTCTGCATGTAGTTTAGGGGCAAAAATTGGTGATGATTTTGTTGGAAAAATTGCCGATTATTCTTGTTTCAGTTTTCATCCCAGAAAAGTAATTACAACAGGTGAAGGTGGGATGATAACTACAGATGATGATGAAATTGCTGAACGATGTTATTCTTTCAAACATTTTGGAGCAAAAGGTTCTTCTTTTGAAACTATAGGTACGAATTACAAATTATCAAATGTATTAAGTGCAATAGGTGTGATTCAAATGAAAAAAATTGAAAATATTATTCAGACCAGGATTGAAAAAGCAAAAATTTATCATGAATTATTATCTAAAATTAACAATATCAAACCAGCGTATGTAGGTGAAAATACAAGACAAACATTTCAATCTTATACTTGTTATGTAGAAAAAGAAGAGCATCGTGATAAAATTAGGAAAGCATTATCTGATGAGAATATTCAAAGTCAAATTGGTACATATGCATTACATCTTGAACCAGCATATAGAAATATGAAGAAAATAGGGAATTTGGGGAATTCTACAAAATTATTTAAGAATGCATTGACATTACCACTTCATAAAAATTTGACACAAGAAGATCAAGAAAATATTTGTAAAATAATTAATAAAACTTTGAATAACTAATGTTAAATTAATTTTTTATTACTTTTTAATTCATTTGTAACAAAAATTTTTATCCATATTTCTAATGCAAGAATTGAAATTAATCTATTTAGATATCTAATATCTCCATCAAATTCAATTTTTTCAAATGCTTTCACAACCCAATCATAATTAATTAGATTTTTTTTATAGATTTGGCTTTTTTTATTCAGTAAAAATGATTCAGTAATATCTTTTCCATTTTGTTGCCAATCAAAAAGTAAACTTGGTGAAAACCCTTTCTTTTCTTCAATATGTTTTACACCTAATCTTTTAGCTATTTTCCTTAAAACCAATTTACCAGTAATTGATTTTTTGTCATATTTTTGATTTAATGGGAGTTTCAGGGCAAAATTCACTAGAGGTTTATCTAAAAAGATAGGAATTGATTTTATATCATAATATGTAGAAATTGCTTTCCCAGTAGGCAAAAAATCAAAAAGTAATTTTCCATTTAAATCAGCTAACATAACTTGAGATATTGGATCTAAAGAATTTTGAAAATGTGGTTTAAAATAATTATAAATTTTATTCCAATTAAATTTTATTGCTTTACCAAATAAAAGATTTTGATCTGGTACCCAATCTCGATTATGACATTCAAGATATTTTTTGGTTTTTTCTAACCATTGATCTTTAGATGTCAATAGTTGATGAAATTTATTATATCTAAATACATAACCGCCAAATAATTCATCAGCACCATCACCAGTTACTAAAAAATTTGATTTCTTTTTAGCCTCTTTTGCAATCAAATGATTATAGGTATTCCATCTAGGTCTTTGGGTGATTGAAATAATTTCAGGCATATTTGTAAACATAGAACCCATATGAAGTGTTTTAAATTCTGCAGAAAATTTTTGGGCTATTTTTTTTGCTTCTTTAGATTCATCAAAACCACTATCAAATACTCCACAAAATGCAATGATTTTTCTTTTTGGAAATGTTTTCCTTAAAATTGCAAGGCATAAGGTAGAATCAATTCCACTACTAAGAGAAATGGCTATTGGTGAATTATTATCAGGAATTGAATTTTT
>JACNFV010000156.1 GCA_014384445.1 Candidatus Nitrosopumilus sp.
GGAATTGAAATTTCAAGACTAAATGCAAAATTATTGATTTATGCTTTAAAAAATAAAGCATACTCACACCCGCCAACCACTTTACAGCAAGTTAAACATGCAGTTGATGATGGTTTAATTGTTGTAGCAGGAGGTTTACATCCAGGTCAAAGTACTAATGGAACAGCTGCGTTAATTGCTGAAAAAATTCAAGCTGAACAGTTTCTTAATGCTACTGATGTTGATGGAGTTTACGACATGGATCCAAATAAATTCAAAAATGCAAAAAAATTCAAAAGTATTGAACTTAAAAATTTAAAAAATATTTTAGTTCATGAAGATTCTGTAGCCGGTGGATACGATTTAATGGATATTGTTGCTCTAAAAATTATAGAACGTTCTAAAATTAAAACTAGGATTTTAAAGGCTGATCCAAAAATCATTGAAAAAGCAATTAAAGGTGTTAAGGTCGGAACTGAAATAGTTCTACCTTCTAAAAAATAGTTAAACTTCGTTTTGAATTGTTGGTCTTGTTTGAGACCAAATTTGTATTTCCTTTTCTGGATACTCCAATATTCCTGAATCTTTAAGTTTGTTAAATATTGTAATTGCTTCTTCTTTTTCAACTGATTTTGACTGGGCTTTAGTATACCCGTCTTTATCTACAATTACGGCTACATGTCCCTCTTCAGAATTAATTACAGCCGTAAATTCTTCTTCACCAACTGGAAAGAATTTACCATCAATTTTTTTAGTTGTTAAGGTTAACATTGCAAATCCAGCTACGTCAAACATTTTCATTTGTGATTTACTTGCCCTTTGCTTTCCTTGTTGAACTGCTTGAAAATACTGCATATTTTTCCACCTCTGGAATGGTATAATAACTATCTAATATTTGGTATATTGTGGTTAAGTAATTTTGAACCCTAAAATTTTTGTCTTTATCGCAGTTTTAGCATTAGTTGGAATATTGGGTGGAATTATTGTTGTTGGTCCCACACTAGTTGTAGGAGGGATTGGAAATGATACTACTAATCAAAATGTAGAAACTTTACCTCCAATTACAATTGAGTTGGTAGATATTGAAGTATTAAAAATTTCAGAGCGTTCAGCAACAATTCAAGTTGAATTTGAAATATTCAATCCAAATCCACGAGCTGTAATTGTCCAAACTATGGATTACCAATTATTTGAAACTACTTTTTCTAATTATGAACAGCTTGATGGCGGTACAATTGGAAGCAGACCTGAAGGGATGGTAGAATTTGGTTCAAATTACTATACCCTCTTGGGGAACAATTCAATTGTACTAAAAGATAAGATTACCATATCAAATACTCAAAACGGTGATGATCTATGGAATGCTCTTAAAACCAATACAGCATCATATAGAATTTCTGGTACTGTCTATTACAATCTAAGTTCCATGACAAGCGGTCAGGAAAATACTCTTGACTATGAATTTTTTAAATAGATTTCTAATAGTATCATAAAAAATTAATATTATGATACTTTGTTTTTAAAAGAATATTCTAGACATATGTTATAAAAGCTCGTAAGATTATTTTTTATTAAATGGCAGAAGCAGGAATGGCCGCATTTGGCGCAACAGCAGGAGTCGCAATCGCATTAGCAATAGTGTGTTTCGCTCTTCGTGGTAAAGGACACCCTGAACCACTAGATTAATCCATCAAAGGAATTTTCCTTTGTAATATTTTTCATTTATTTGTTAACCCTTGTTACCGAATTTACCCATTCCTAACATTTCACCAATGTCTACATGTTTCGAATTTTTCTTTTTCATAAAACATTTTTCATAATACTGACATTCAGAACATTCTGCTGATGGTTCTAAAATTGGTGCTTTTTGTTCTTTTAGGAGATTATTCAGTACTCTTACTCTTCTAATTACCTCTTCAAACATTTTTTTATTTCGTGTTAACGAAAATGTTGTTTCTTTTCTGTCTCCAGTAATGTAAACAACAATTCCTTCTGTTTTGTCATATATCCACAAACATGCATTAAGATATAGGACATCATTGGCAACAGGATTTTCTAATTCACCTTGTGCTGGTCTAAATAACATGATGGCATCATCTACTATCATGTCTGTTTGCCCTTCTAGTTTAATATCATCAATTTCAAATATTTTTGACTCACTTCCATACTCTAATTTTCTTAACAATCCTGAAAGAAGCTCGTTGAATCCTCTCCTTTCAATCTCCACAGGATCAATTCTATCAAAATATGAGCGTCTTAGGCACTGAACTACCTCTTGTAAATGAATAGTTTGAATATTTTTTGGATCTATGTCTAATTGTAATTCTTTTCCTATTGAAGATAATGCCGTTTGAATTGTTGTTCTGAAATCTCTATCTCCCATCATGGTAAATTACCTTTGATTTTAGCTTCTTATAGTTTAGCTCATTATTTTAGTCAAAAATTTGGATATTCTACTTGCAAATGCTAAAGTGATGAAATGAACTGCAAACCCTAGAATTGCTCCAACTGCAATATTTCCTGTACCGTAGTAGATTCCCAAAAATATGCCTAACGATGGCAATGAAAAAATCATAGCCATGAATGCACTGATCCAAACATAATTGATTAGAGTTTCTATTGGAATATCGTTTTTCTTTTTAGGAAATTTAATCATATTTACAAAATTATTCTTCGTGTACAATTAATTTTGACATTGTAGTTTCAGTTGGTATTTTTTGTTCTATTGCATATGCGATAGCTGCTAAGTTTCTTACCTCAAATGCTGTTAATTTTGTAATTCCTACGATGGTTGCAAAACTAAACATTTTTGAAAATGATCTTGCAGATGCATTATAAAGTGCCATTTCAAATGATCTTTCAAATTCTGCAACTGCGTCTAATTCGTTTTCATTCTGAGAAATCAAATTTTTGTATTTGGTATTTGTTAATTCATTAAATGCATCTCTAACTGATGCTGCAGACATCATTCTTCCAAGTAGTTCTTTTGTAATTGTTGCAGTTTGTGTGACAATCAAATCTTGAATTTGTGCTTCGTCTAATCCCCATAACTTGCCTCTAATTACACTAAGAAGATTATAGAAATCAACATCCATTCCAACTAATTTTATTACATCTCTATCTCTGTTATTTTTTAAGGCACGACCTAATTGGAGATATAGAATTTTATCAAAATATGTATCAAATATTTGAAGATTTTTTTGTTCATTGTAAAGTGATGCTGCTTTTGATATTTCTTCACCAAACTGAACTGAATTCAAACTAGTAACTGCTTCTTCTAGATCTTTAGACACTAGAGCCTTTATGATGATGTCTCTTTGTTTAATTAATTCTTCAGCATGTAAATTGATATGGGTTTCAATTTCTTCTTGTGATTTTCCTAATACTTTTCCTTTCAAAATTAATTTTAAATTTGATATAATGAATTTCATATAATATGCATCTAAAATCGGAGAATCTCCAGCTGTTTTAGCAATTGAATAATGAACGTCAGCTAAATGTCCTCTTAAGCCTGATTCTATTCCTTGCGAAGTGTATGGTTTTTGAACATCTGAAACTGCATCTTCATAAATTGTATTCTTGATTCTAGTCATTAATTCATCTAGATCCCTTGACTCGGCTAAAGTTTGGTAATCTGCTCTCTTCAGTAATTTTCCTCTTTGACTGTATGATTTTACTGACGCATAGACGTTTTTACCCATGATAAAAATTCATGAATAGTGGATTTTAATGTTTGGCGTTCCAAATTAGAGTCGATTTTTATGCGATTTTCTCTAAAAATGTGACTGCTTCCTTTTTTTCTTGAACTGAGAGTTTTCCAAATGCCAAAATAAGTTCCTTTTGAATGATCAAATTTTCATCTGATATATCTTGTAATTTTGAGAGATCAAAGGGAAGTAATTCCTTAATTTTATCTTCACAAAATGCTTTTACATATTTTTGAAAAATTGAATATGTAAAAGTTGGACTGGTAGTCATAAATTTAGTTAAAATTTTCTCAAATTCTTTTTCTTTTGGATCAGATTCTGCAAAAAATATCTTTAATTGCGATGGCATGTTTTCAATCCCATTTATTGCTGATCCTACTAGCACTCCTTTTTTTGTCAATTGATAATACGGAATTCCTTTTTCTTGTAGCGCTTTTGGTCCTCTTTTTAATGGTAATCTACCAGCTTCTTCTGCTATTCCCATAGGGAGTAATATTTCATCTAGATCCCTGAAAATTCCTGAATAGATATTCTTCCAGCTAATTTCTTGTTTTTTTGCAATTTTTTGGGAAATTCCTGTTCTTGTTCGTTCAGCTGGATTTGCATTATTTCCAAGAATGGTGATGATCGATCTTTGTCTTTTTGCTTCTCCTGTCAAATCTTGATTTTTAGTCTTAAATGTATCAAAAACTGCTAGCTTACCTTTAGGTTTTGACTTCATTTGTCCATCTCTATCATAATTTTCATATTCTATGTTACTATCACAATATATCATAATATAATAAGTTACTTTTTGAAAAATTTTAGGGTCTTCAATGCTTTAATAATATTCTATTTCGATAAAATTTAATGAATTCTAGAAACTACAAGTATGCTCTATTACTTGTAGCCGCAGTATCTATCACAGCAACTGGTG
>JACNFV010000159.1 GCA_014384445.1 Candidatus Nitrosopumilus sp.
TCTGATTCAGAATTTGCATTCCCCATGATTGATAAACTAGATAGCATCGGAGTCAGTCCAAGTTTTACGACCTCCTTGAACATCGGATTCTCTCTTTCCATGTCAGCGATTGCTGGACTAAAGGAATAGTATACGTTGTTGAATGCTCCCATGAATGCCGAGCCGGATTCTGTTTGTAGCAATTGGTTATCCCTTAGTTCTCTGAGCAGTTGAACTTGTTGTGACATTTCTGAGCCGTATGCTGCTGTTGCGATTAGACAGCCGCCGCCTTCTTCAGTGGATTCATTTTCAGTTGATTTATCTTGAGAAGTTAAAACTTTAGATCCAGGTACAACAACTAAAGCAAATTCAGTTTCTTGTCCGGTATTTCTAATATTTTCAAATTTAATTGTTGTAGGTCCAGTTTGATCTGCTGCAAATGTAAATTTTTCAAAATCGCCACCAACTTCTGCGTTTCCAGAAACACGATGAATTTCCTCATTGTTTTGAATGATTACAAAGGTATAATCAGAAAGTCTCAGAGGTCCATCAGTATAACTATCTCGAATAGTAAAAACAAAATTTGTTGGAACTCCAGATTCAATATCCTCAGGATCCCATGCAAGATTTAGTTTGAATTCCTCACTTGCAGTATAGGCAATTAATGGAAATTTAGCGTCTTCACTTGCAGATAATTTAAACCGTATATTATCCGGTAATGATTCTCCTGATTCTCTCATTTCATTTTTTAAATATCTAAGATGATCTAGGAGTAAAACAAAATGAACAGTACGCTTATCATCATAAGTATAATCATCAACGGTTACTGAAGATTTGAATAATGTGATATCATTTACAGAGCCAATATAGCTAGGATACAAAAATTCAAGAAAACCCTTTGGAAAATGTGTCTCTACATGTACAACAGATACGTGACTCATTTTACTTTCGTTCCAATCAAATGGCATCTCAAATGTTACTTCTTTAGCCTCAGAATCATAGTTGAAATTAGATACTGAATCAAAGTAGGATTTTGTACCAAACTCTACATCCTCATTGTTTTGATCTTTTTGTGAATGCGATACTGAATCAACGATGGTTAAATCAGCAATGTACACGCCAGAATCTTCTATGATATTTGTTGGTTCATCAATTGTTCGTACCTCAATTTCAAAAGTATACAATCCGCCTGAATTAAACAAAGGGCCTGTAATTTCTACAATATCAGAATCAGTTCCATGCCAAGCTCCAAGTAAAGAATCTTGTTCGCCATAAATTATAATTTCTTTATCATCTGTTGGTGTAACCATAATTGGTAAAATTCCATTTTCAGCAAAAAAGTAATTTCTTAAAATCATTTCATTGTTTTTAAATATTCCAATTAGAAATGTGACATTCTTGGCAGTTTCATCAGTTTCAGTATCTGTTGCGGTAATTGTAATTTGTTCTTGATCATTTTCAAAATACATTGGCATTTCTACTGAAATAGAGATTTGTTTTTCTTGAATAGTATTTACAGAAATTGTATCGATTCCCAATCCATGTCCATAAACACTACTTGCTGGGAAAAGTAAACAAAAAATTATTGGTAAAATTAAAAGTTTCTTTAAAGACAACATTATTCTCAATATACGGGCCTATTTGACTGTCAGTAATTCCTTAGTTTTCTCAATTAAGGTATCAATCGTATCGGCTTCTAGAAGGGGTTGAAGCTCATTTGGAACTTTTGCACCAAGTGCCGCAAGTGAATAAATGTAATCAATGGTAGGGGTGTCACTAGTGAGATAGTATTGCTCTAAAACATGATCAAGTGCATGGGAATCCACAGTGTGTGGGTTAGATGGATCACTTGTTAATGCCTGATGGATAATTTTTTTCTTCCACAATTCAATTAATCCCTTCCATTGTATCAAAGAAACATTTTCATCAATTTCGGGAATCAGCTCCACTTCAGCCTGTATGTACATTTTTTCTTGAGTTCCAATTTCCTCATGAATTTTTGAAACTTCGTGGTGACCTTCAACTGAAAATGGATCATAGTTTGTAGGCTGAGAAATAACAGGCGGAATGATTTTTTTTATTTTAAATGAATTTCTGCCCATGGTTTCAATATGTAGTTGTAATCCGTCAAGTTCAACGTCCTGACATTTACTGATTTTAGCAATGGTTCCCACCATGTGTGGTGAATTCCATCCGTTTACAGAATTATGCTCATCAATCAAACAAACCCCAAATTGACCATCACCAAGCATACAATCATCAACTAGTTGTTTGTAACGAGGCTCAAATACACGAAGTGGAAGTTCCTGTCTTGGAAATAAAACGAGGTCCAAAGGAAAAATTGGAATAATTTTTGTTTCGGTCATAGAATAATCCTTTAATCTTTCTAAATATATGGAATACGGAAGTTAACGGAATTAAAATCCATTTTCGTTTAGTATCAAACCCAATAAAGCAGCACGAGTATGTTTTCCATATTCAGCCTGTTGAAAATATTTGGCATTTTTTGTTTTATCAACATCAGTAGAAATCTCATCAATTCTAGGTAATGGGTGTAAAATAATTGAATCGTCTTTCATCTTTTTTATCATATCTAGCCCCACAACATAGCTGCCTTTTACTTTAAGATATTCTTCTTCGTCAGGAAATCGTTCTTTTTGAATTCTTGTTACATAAAGAACATCAAGTTCATCAATATGATCTTCAAGTTCTGTTGATTCAGTAAAATCCAAATTCTTTTTGATTTCATAAGTGGAATCGGATCTTATTCGTAATGATTTAGGTGAAATTAAACGAACATCAACATCATAGTTACCTAATCCATGTAACAAGGAGTAAACAGTTCGTCCATATTTTAGATCACCAACAATACCTATCTTTAATCCATCAATCTTTTTCTTTTCTTTTTTTATTGTAAACAAATCTTGAATTGCTTGTGTAGGATGTTCTTCTGTACCACTGCCTGCATTAATTACAGGTTTATCTGAAATTTCAGATGCAAATCTGCTTGAGCCATCCAAAGTATGTCTTAAAACAAGAATGTCTGAATAGATAGACATCATTTTTACAGTATCAGCAAGACTCTCACCTTTTTGAGTTGATGATGATGAAATGTTTGAAATGCCTAAAGAATTACCACCAATAGAAGCAATTGCAGAGTCAAAGCTAAGGCGGGTTCTAGTGCTAGGCTCATAAAACAAATATCCCAAAGTTTTCCCTTTACAAATCTCCTGTCTTTGAGAGGAACTTAATTGCATAATCTTATCTGTGGATGTAAAGATTTTTTCCAATTGTTCTTTAGTATAATCCTTAATTGAAATAATATCTTTTTGATAGAACTCGTTCATTCTTTCAATAATATATACAGGTGACTATACAAAGTATTCTGATGGAGCAGTCTGAACTTATGGTTCGACGAATCAAAGAAGGGACCGTAATTGATCATATTGATGAAGGCAAGGGTCTGCAAGTACTTGACGCATTAAGAATTGATGGTCATGACGGAAGTTTAATCACCATAGCTTTGAATGTACCAAGCGGTAAATCAAAGAAAAAAGATATCATAAAAGTTGAAAATAAATTTCTAAAAGATGATGATACAAACAAAATTGCAGTGATATCTCCAAAGGCAACCATCAACATTATAAAAAATTACAAACTGATTGAAAAACGACGAGTTGCACTTCCAAATGAAATAGACAGAATATTTCGATGTTCCAATCCAGATTGCATTACAAACAGTACAGAACGTATTGACTCTGTAATGGATCTAATCGATAAAGAAGGAATGATACTCAAGTGCAGATATTGTGCAAGAGTATTAGATGTAAACGAAATAAAATACAATTAAGTAATAAAATTAAAAATTTGAAAAGTTTGTAGTAAGGACTATTGTCCTAAGATGATAAACATCATAACTATACCGTAGATTGCGATTGATTCAACCATACCTACGAAGATGAATACCTTTGATTGTAATGCTGGGTTTTCACTGATTACTGCAAGACCTGCTGCACCGACTTGACCTAAGCCAATACCTGCACCAAATGCTGCAAGACCGAATGCTAAACCTGCACCCAGAATTTTGAATGAATCACCACTAGATGCACCATCTTCTTGAGCAAATGCAATTCCAGTTGAACCTGTAATTGTAATTGCTGCTGCAGCCAAAAGTAATAAGACTATAGTTTTCATTGTAATCTCGACTCAAACAAATCCATATTTAAATCATGATAAGAATTTAAGAACTAAATTAAATTTTATCTAATGTTTTCTTTTTAAAAGATTGTAAATCATTTTGGATAGATTTTACAAAATCATCATGACTTGCGTCTAGATCTTTTTTGGAGTTTTCAATTAATTTTTTTATTTCTTCTTTTGCCATTATTTCCTACTTTCCATCTTAGCTTTGACTTTTTTTAACTTTGCGAATTCTTCTCTTTCTCTTTCTTCAAGAGTGGATAGAATAAACCTAATTTTTTGCTTATATTGAGGAATAATTACATTTTCTAACGCATTTAGTAGTTTTTGTGTCTTTTCTAGTGCTTTTGCAAGACTGAAAATGGAATTCTCATATTCTGCTGCTTTACAAATTTTAGGCATTAATTCTTTGATTTGTT
>JACNFV010000163.1 GCA_014384445.1 Candidatus Nitrosopumilus sp.
ATTGACAATTGGTTATTTAATTTCATTAGAATATGGTTTAAGAGAATACATTATTGAATCTGCAACACAATTTGACGTTCAATTAATTTACTCTTGGACTTGGATGTGGGATTTCGTAGTAATGGCAATTTTTATTGTTACTGCGTTAACTATTTTCTTTGGAAAGCGTTGGATTCGAATTGCTCCTGCTGGTCCAATATTTCTTGCTGGAACTGCAATAATTCTTTCATTGGACGCATTCTTTCCATATGACACACTTGGTCCATTACAATATGTTGTTCCATATTTTGTTCAAGCTAATGTTTGGATAATCACTTTCCTTGATCTTGGAACTGCAGTTGCACGTGATAATATTATGTTTTTACGTGGTGATCATGGTTCAATGGCACTTCAAGTTTTCTGGCCATCTGCAGGTGTTCATAGCATTATTATTTTTTCACTTGTAATTGGAGCATTTATGTTAAAAATGAATATTCCAAGAAATCGCAAAATTATTTATTTTATTATAGGTATTTTTGGAACTATAGTTGTTAATCTAATTCGTATTTTTTCTTTATCTTGGTATGCCCTTAAAGTCACTACTGATCCTGTTGCATGGGAAGAATATCATAAAATTGCAGGTGAGATTATGTTTTTGCCTTGGTTGTTTGCTTTCATTCTTGTTGTGATTGTTATAGAATCTAGACGTCTAAAAAAATTGGAATCCAAAAATATTGAAAATTGACTTTTTTTAAAAATAATTTGTAATGTCACTTTGCCCTTTAATTTCTGAAAGATCTGTAACTTTCACTCCTAATCTTCTAATAGTAATTGTCTGATTTTCTAATGCTTCTAATAGCAATTGTCTTGAATTTCTTTCTAATTCTTCTAAATTATTAGTTGAATTTCTTAACATTCTTGATTTTGATTTATTTGTTAAATCTGATTGTATAAAATAAATTCCAATTGATTTAAACATTTTATTATTTTTGATAATTACATCGTGCACTTGTTTACATAATTCTTTTAAATCTTCTAATAGAAATTCATAATTTTTTGAATCTTTTTTTAAAGTTGTCATCTTACTATATTGTGTGCTGTCTTCTTTTTCTTTTACTGGTTCGTTATCCACTCCTCTGATGGCATTGTACATGTAGGTTCCATTTTTTCTTCCAAATTCTTTATTCAATGTAAACACATCTATTTTTTTTAAATCTTTTATTGTCTCCATATTCATTTCGCTAAATTTTTCTTCTGTTTTTTTCCCAATACCTGGTATAACTCTAATTTCTAATGCTTCTAAAAATTCTTTAACTTTATTTGGTTCTACAACTGTTAAGCCATCTGGCTTTTGATAATCTGAAGCTATTTTGGATATTAATTTATTTGAAGAAATCCCTATTGAGCAACTTAATTTAATTTTTATTTTAATTTCATTTTTGATTTGCTGGGCTAGGTGTGTTGCCTTTGCAAAATCTTCTCCCACTCTTTTTGTAACATCTAGATACGCCTCGTCTCTTCCAACATATTCAAAAATATCTGCATTTTCTTTCATTATTTTCATTGCCTTTTCAGTCATTTCAGAATAATACTCAAAATCAACTGGTAGAAATACTGCATCATCTCTTTGCTCAAGTCTTTTTTTTGCAAATGATATTGGTATGCCTGATTTAACCCCATATTTTCTTGCAGTATAATTTGCAGTTGCAATTGCCCCACTATCCCCGCCTCTGTCTGAGAATACACAAACACACACTGGTTTTGTTTTTAATTCTGGATTTCTTACTTCTTCACATTGTGCATAAAAATAATCAAAATCTATGTGGAAAACTATTCTTTCCAATATCAGATCTATGTTAATTCGATTATTATTGTATTTTGTATTAATTTTAAAATTAAATTTAAACTCCTAAGTTAATATCTAAATATTGAGTTGATTCACTATCTGTATGGATTATCCTGTATCTGCTGATGAAAATGGTGTAAATTTCAATCCTGATAACATGGAAAAAGAAAAACTCTATCACTGTATTTTTAAGAATAAAGCTATGTTGGTATTCAAAGATTCCCAAGACATGATGAATTGTTATGAAATTGAACAACCTGATCTGGTTGAACAAATTAAAAAATGTACTTCAGACGATGCCCTTGAAAAATTATTTCAAGACTATTTAGAAGGAAAACACCTCAAAAACTAAATAAACGATAAAATCATCTGCATATAATAGGAATTTAAAATTGAGCGGTAATAACAAATCAAATGATGCAGAGGACATTTTATCAGAATTTGGTTCTAGAACCAATCCTGAACCAGAGCCTGTAGCAGAACCAACACCAGAGCCTGTAGCAGAACCAACACCAGAGCCTGTAGCAGAACCAACACCAGAGCCTGTAGCAGAACCAACACCAGAGCCTGTAGCAGAACCAACACCAGAGCCTGTAGCAGAACCAACACCAGAGCCTGTAGCAGAACCAACAACAAAAATTGAAACTGCTGAAGAACGTAATGTTATTTTTATTGGAACTAAACCAATAATGGATTATGTTTCTGCAACATTAACTCAACTTTCAACTAGACCTACAATTACAATAAAAGCTAGAGGTAAGCGAATTACACAAGCAGTTGACGTTTCACAAATGATTGCTAAAAGAATGGATGCTGTTGGATTTGTAATTAGCGATGTTAGAATTTCTTCTGAGTTGCTTACATCCCAGGATGGAAAAGAACGTAAAGTTTCTAATATGGAAATTGATATTTCAAAAGAATAATTTACAAATAATATTTTAACTATTTTTATAATTTTTATTGTTATGGTTATTTAATCATGTTATTTTTGTGTTGTAGAAATAACATCTATTTTGAATAAATATTAATTTATGAGATACCTTTAATCCTAAACTTTGTAAAGTATTTTTTAAATCATTAATTTGTTTAATCACGTTTTTAATCCTACATTTGAAATTTTAGTTTGTGGTTTAAAATATGTCTGTTAAGAATGTAATTCCAAAGTAAATTAGTATCATACTTAATCCTAATAGTATTATTTTATAATTTCTGTTTGAAATTATTTTGACACTTTTTGATGCCAGAAATGCAACAATTCCTAGCCATGCAAAATCCATCCAAATATGTAATACAAATACAATTAGTATCCCCGTAAACGCCCATACTAACATTGCATCTGAAATTAATTTGAATCCTATTGTTAACCACCATATGATAAAAAATGGATTTAAGGCACTAAGTAAAATCCCTGCAATTATTGGGCCATGTTTTGGTTTTGTTGTAACAAGATTATTTTTTGTAAATATTGTCTTAATCTGCATACCTGCAAATACAAATAATGTAATTGCGCCAAAAATTGAGATGATTGTTCTAAATTCGGGAAATATTTCTAACGAAAAAACTCCAACTCCTAATAAAATTACTAATGGTAATTCTACAATTGAATGACCAATTGCAATTTTAATACCTGATTTTACTCCTTCCCTTAAACCATATGTGATATTTGCTGCAAATAATGGTCCTGGTGCCATGACACCTGATGCTGAAATTACTATTACCAGTACTGCAAATTCCATTATCTGAACCATTTTTTTAATTACCTTGTGATTGCATTAAAAAAAGTCTATCTGTACATTGAATCTTTTAGATGGGTTGATTCTTCTTGAGTTTCTTTTATTACAGCTTCAGCTTTTTGAGCTTCTTTTTGTAATGATGGAATGTCGCATGATGCACCTGGAATTAATTTTGACATTGCAAGACAAAGTTCTGCACTTGATTTAAAATCTGGGCCTTCTCCAGTTGTATTAAAAATTATTACAATTACATCCTGATTTGTAATGCTTCCTTCATTTAGTAATACTCCTGGTATCCCTGGTATGGTTCCATGATCTAAAACTTTCAATCCTGCTTCTTTAATTTTCTCTCTAGCTGAGTCTGTACTTCCAACTCCCATCATTTGTGAATTTTCTTTTTCTGATTTTACTGCAATACTGCTTACAATTAATTTAATTTTATGTTTTTTTGACCATTCTAGCATTGATTCTGATACTTGTCTATGTAATGATTGATCTAAATTAAGATATGATGAAAATATTCCTACCTTCAAATTTTCGTTAATAAAAATTCTTGATGGATAATTCGGTTTACCTTCTTTTATCACGCTAATTGGTGGAAATATTTTTGAATCAATTATCCCTCCTAATTCAAACTGTGATATATTTATCATTGATTCTGTTGCAATTGCACTGCTAAATCCTACTGATGGAAAACCATCTATTAGATAACCTCCTTCCAAATTGAATTCTTTAAATTCTTTAATTGTTATTTCCGACGATGTCATAGATTTACTGTCGTTTACATTGAATAATAGGTTTTTTAATTTATCTAAGAAAACTTTAAACCGCCTTATTTTGTTAGATTAAACATGACTGGTAGAATTAAAGTTGGATTAGTCGGTATCGGTAATTGTTTTTCTGGACTAATTCAGGGTATTGAATATTACAACAAAAACCCTTCTCAAGAAGTTACAGGAATTATTCACGATAAATTAGCTGGATATGGAATTCATGATATTGATTTTGTTTGT
>JACNFV010000166.1 GCA_014384445.1 Candidatus Nitrosopumilus sp.
AGATAAAAAAGAAATAAATAACGAAATGTTTTTAGACAAAGTTTTTTTTGCTGTTTATGAGAATTATAAAAAAACAGTAAAATCTACAACCAATCTTGAAATCGGCTTTTTAAATATGCAAAAAAGTATTCTGTATCCCTATTTAATTAAATGGTTGAAGACGCAATCTATTTGGAATGATTAAAACCGCCTATAGTTTCACCTGATTACTTTTGGTATAATCTTTTTATGATGATCAAACTGATTTAAGACGTGGCCCTAAAGTCTGAATCCTCATTTAAAGAATATTTAAAAAAACTACCCGATGACACTATTATTGAATATTATTCCGATGTGGAATACTCACCATTTCCAATAATACTAATTCAAGAGTACGCCCGAAGATTTCAACAAAAAAGCAAAAATGAAATTATTAAAGATTTAAAATATCATACACAATTAGCTCGTAAAAAAACACAGGAAATCAACAAATTGGCAAAGAAACATGCATCTGTGGATGATTTAACAAAACAGAAAACTCAAAAAATCATTGAACAGGCTAAGAGAAAAGGATACAGCATAGGTGAGAAAATTAGCCTTAAACATCATAATTTAAGTTCGACATTAAAAAAGACTGCAAAATCTAAAATTCAAAAAACCGTCGATGCTGGCAAAAAACTGCAGGTATCTAAGAAAGAAAATTTAGAAATATTGGAAAAGTTAGCAAAATTAAAAGATGCTGGAATAATTACTGCAAAAGAATTCCAAGAAAAGAAAAAGAAAATTCTTTCAAATATTTAGTTTCTGATAGTTTTATTTGCTTAATAATTTTTTAAACTTGTCTAGTTCTGATTTAGTTTTTACAAATTGATCTGTTAGAATTTTAAAAGAAATGATTTGATTCATTTTCTCATCTATCAGAAAAATTTTCTCATTAAAAATCACCGTGTCGATAAATTCATCAGTTGGATACGACGTATATTCAAAAATCTGTCCACTGACTTGTATTCTTAATTTAAACCCCATCAGCAAACCTATTTCCTCATGTTTATTTAGAAACCCGCTTAGACTTGCCTTTACCTCTGATTTTTTTTCTAATAATTCGTATTTTGATTCATTTTCAAACATTTCCTCTACAACACAAGCTACGGGATTGCCTTTGATGTGCAAAATTAATGACTTGTGCGTTTGAATGTATTTTTCAACATCTTGAATTTTATCTAGAGGCATATCCAGATTGTCAAAAATTTCATTAATTAATTTTTGATATTTCGCTCTTAAATCTACTTTTTTAATAAAAAAAGCCAGCCTCCCTCGTTATGGAGACTCTGTAATTGCATTAACTAGTTTATGTGAGCATTGGGCTCTTCCAGCTAACACCGTAAGATGTCTCTGACTCGATGATTCTATTGGGATTATCTTTTTCTTAAAAATTACATTTAAAAAAAAATTACATGTTGGTTTAATTTTTTTACTGTTTGTAGATCGCATGTACTTTATTTTATTATTGACTATTTTTCTTATGCAATAATTCTATATTTTCCATAAATTATGTACATGTTTAATAAAAGTAAACCAATTGCTGAACCTATGAACCAATCCCTAATTGTTGATAACTCCGTTTCATATTCTATATTGGAACTTAATTCCAGCACTATTTCATTTAGTGTCTGCTCATCTAACGATTTAAAATAACTGCCTCCGGTACTATTTGAGATGTTTTTTAGTGCATTTTCATCCAATTCTGCATATTGCGGTTCACCGTAGATATCATCTCTAATGTAAACTGGTTTTTCAGAACCAATTCCTATTGTATGGACTTGCACGTTATTGATAACTGCATATCGTGTAGCTTGCTCTATTGAAACTAATCCTGAATTTTGTATACCGTCACTTAGAAGAATGATTGTTCTCTTCTTATCTAATATAGCTGATACCATGTCTACTCCTAATGACAGCCCATCACCAATTGCTGTTGCCCCGTCACCTTGTTGAATCAATGAAATTGAATTTAGTGTTTTTTCTTTTACTGGTGTGAGATATGATATTGTACTTGCTCCTGTTTCAAATAAGACAACACCCACATTATTTTTTCCACTAGTTTTTCCCACTAACGAATTTACTGCATTTTTTGCAGCTTCAAGACGTGTTGGTTTGTAATCTGAGGCTGCCATACTTTCAGATCCGTCTAAAACTATGCCTAAATTGATGCCTTTTTGAATTCCTGCAGTTACTATCTGGGGATTTGCTAGTGCTATTATTATCAAAGAAAGAGTAATTATGACTAGTATGAACGAGAGGTGTTTTCTAATTACGTGTTTCTTTACATTTGTTTTTTTAATTATTTTTAATGAACTAAATTTTAAAATTGATTCTTTTTTATTTGAATTATATCTGTAGTATATGAAAATTAAAAGTGGAATCAATAAAAAAAGAAATAATGCATTAATAAATCCAAACTCCATTAGTTCTTCATCTTACCTTTATTTCTAAAATATCTATTAATTGTAACATCAAATGACTCTTCATTATTGATATTAATCATATCTATTCCAATTCTATTCATATTTTTTTTATCAGTTTTCATTTTTTCACTAACGTGCTCAGCGTATTGTTTTTGAAATTGCTTATCTGATGTGTCCACTAGTACTTGTTCGCCTGTTTCAGCATCTTCAATATACGCGTATCCTATTTCTGGTATTTCTTTTTCTTGTATGTCTGAAATGTTAATTAGAATAACTTTATGGTGCAATTTTAAAAATTTTAATGGTTTTTCATATGAATCTGAAATAAAATCTGAAATAATGTATATTGTACTTTTTCTTTTTAATTTATTATTTAATGTTGATAGTGATTTCATAATATCTGTTTTTTCACTTTTTGGTTCATATTCTATTAACTCTTTAAGTATTCTCATCACTTGTTTTTTTCCTTTTTTAGATGGAATGAATTTTTCTAGATCATCTGTAAATATTCCTAACCCTATTTTGTCATTATTTCTTAATGCTAAAAACATCAAGGACGCTGCAACTTCAAAACTCAAATCCAATTTTGATTTTACAAGTCCAAAATTATTGCTTGCAGATAAATCTAATATGGTATAGACATTAAGCTCTTTTTCCTCAACAAATTCTTTAACAAACAGACTGTTATGCCTAGCTGATACACTCCAATCGATTCTTTTAACATCATCTCCGGGCACATACTCTCTAACTTCTGAAAATTCTATTCCTCCCCCTCTAAATTTTGAATTATATGCGCCTGACTCTATTGATTCAACTGTATCTTTTGTAGGTATGTTTAGATTTTTTATCTTCCTTAGTAACTCTGAAATTTTACTCATTTTTATGGTGATGTGATTTTTTCAAGAATTCTGTCAATTACTGTATCTGAATTTATCTCGTCTGCTTCAGCTTCAAATGTTAGAATTAACCTGTGACGTAAAACATCATGAGCGACTTCTTTGATGTCTTCTGGAATTACGTATCCTCTCCCGTTTATCATTGCATTTGCTTTTGCTGTTTTTATTAGCCAAATTGATGCTCTTGGAGATGCACCATATTCGATTATGTTGTCCAAATCTAATTCATATTTTTTTGGATTTCTTGTTGCGTCTACAATTTTTGCAACATATTTCAAAATTATGTTATCTGCATAAATTTTCTCATTAAATTCTTGCATTTCAATTATTTCATTTAATTTCACTACGGGATTTATTTTAATTTGTATGTTTGATGTATTCCTTTCCATAATTTTAATTTCCTGATCAATTTCTGGATAATTAATTAAAATTTTTACTGCAAATCTATCCACTTGTGCTTCAGGAAGCTTGTATGTGCCTTCATTTTCAATTGGATTTTGTGTTGCAAGTACTAAAAATGGTTTATCTAATTGAAAAGTTTCTCCATGAATGCTAACTTGCTTCTCTTGCATTGATTCTAACAATGCTGATTGAACTTTTGGTGGAGCACGATTAATTTCATCAGCTAAGACAAAATTATGAAAAATTGGACCTTTTTGTATTTCAAATGTGCCTGTATTGTTTTTGTAAATTTTTGTACCCAGTATGTCTGCTGGAAGTAAATCTGGTGTAAATTGAATTCGAACATTATTTACGCTAAAGATATCCGCCATTGTTTTAATCATTAGTGTCTTGGCCAACCCTGGAACACTTTCAAGTAATACGTGACCATCTGAAATTATAGAAATTATGATTTTTTTAATCACTTCTTCTTGACCTACAATATTTTTTTGTGATTCTTTCATAACATTCGAAATTATTTTAGAATACTTTGTTGAAATATTTGTTAATTCCTGAATATTTTCATCAGATATTGTAAAAGTTTCATTTGTATTATTTAGTGTCAATTGATATTTTTTTAAAATTTTTGAATTAATACTATGTGGTATGTTCGACGATTGTACCAATTTTTATTTTACTGTTACAACATTAAAAAATTTGAATATTGGCATCTTATTGGTTTTTTATTTTATTTTTAACGTCAATTATTTTTATAAATCCTGTTTTTGGTGAACCTTCCGATATTGAAATTGACTGGG
>JACNFV010000167.1 GCA_014384445.1 Candidatus Nitrosopumilus sp.
TAGATACACTTGGAATGCTTTTTGATAAACTACAAAGTTTGTTTGATGAATCTCAGGGATACTATGAATCATTTTTAGACACTAACAACATGTACAAAAAAGGTCAAATTAGTGACAAACAATTCTTTCAAAAATTAGGTGATTATACAGTGGCATATTCTGCATTAGAATTCTTAGCTATCAAAGTAATATTTGAATTAAAAAAATCTGTAAGTTCTGGCGGTGGTGGAAACACACAATCTCCTGGCCTAATGCCTGGCATGGGTCAACCTGGAATGATGGCAGGTGGCATGGGCCAACCACCAAGATCTGGTACTGCTGATAATCCTGTAGGTGGAGCAGGTCCACCTGGAATTGTATCTGCACAAGAGGCATTTGGTGATGTTGGAACTTTACCCTCACCTGATCCATCTTTAATGCCAAGACAATCTGCTCCACAAAATCCTAACGGATGTACTTCATGTGGTGCTGAGTTAAGACCAAATTCAAAGTTCTGCACAAAGTGTGGAGCTAGAAAATAAAATTAAAAATATAATTTTTTTTATTCTTGTGTTGTACCACATTCAGGACAAAACTTTGCTGTCATTGAAAGAGTAGTTCCACATTCAGAACAGAATTTCCCATCTGCTTTTACTTCGTTGTATGCATTTCCAACATTTGCTGAACTTTTTACTGCTCCTGATGGTACGTACGTATCATCATCAATTAAGACTGGTTCGAAGTCCTGTTCTATCAAATATGTCATCATTCTTGGAATTCCTTTACCATCATTTTTTGAATCTGGCACTGAATCCCCTAACCAAAATGAAAATCGCATTAGAGTTAATTCTGGAGTAGAGAATGCTAGGGTATGTTTTGACATATAATCTTGTGCTGCTTTTTTACCGTCAAAAACTTCCATGATGATCGTATTTTTTATTTATGTATAATAGTTTCTGGTAAAATGGACCGGGAGGGAATCGAACCCTCGACATCTTCGTTGCGAACGAAGCATTATACCCCTAAACCACCGGCCCACAAATTATCTGACCTGAGTTGGACTTTTATTCATTTTCTCTACAAATTAGATTAGTGTGTTAATCTAATCCTTTTTCTAATTTGATTTTTTTAATAACATCTTTGACTAGTTTTTCATCTTTTTTAACCAATTCTTGTAGTTTTTCCTTATATTCTTCATCGCCCCATTTTTCTTGATTAAACATTTCTTTCACTAATTTTACAATTTCAGATTTATTTCTCTGATGGTCTCGTTTTATTATCTCTGAACCTTCCATGTTTTTCTTTAAAACTAATCAACTTAAGCGTATTACTCAACGCATAAAAGACTCCACAGCATAAAATTTCCTGATGACATATGATACTGTGATTGTTGATTCACATGTTATGCTGCCTAGTGGAAAAATTGATAAAAATATTGTAATTGATGACGGAAAAATTGTGGGACTAACTAGTGATGTTCCTGCATGTGATCATAAAATTAATGGAAATGGATTAATTTCAATTCCAGGTGTCATTGACACTCATGTCCACTATGGTGTTTATTCTCCAATCAATGAAGCTGCAAAAACTGAATCTCATGCTGCGGCAATAGGTGGAGTTACAACTATGATGCGAATGCTACGTCTGGAAAATTCTTTTTTAGATTCTTTACCTCCACAACTTCAATCTGCATCAGAATATCATTATGTTGATTATGCAATACATGCTTCTATTTTTACTCCACAACAAATTGATGAAATGAATTTTTGTATTGATAAGGGAATCACATCTTTTAAAATTTACATGAATCTTGGTGGTGAAGTTGGTCATGTATACATGGACATGCCGCCAAATTCTTCTAACCTTGTACCCTCTAAAGTAAATGTTACAGATGAACTTGTTGAAAAAATTGTAAAGAATGCAGCACAACTTGGTTGTCCTGTACTTGTTCATGCTGAAGATTATGAATCATGTGGATGTGGAATTAAAAAAGCTAAAGAAAAAAATCAAGATGGATTATCTGCATGGTCATCAAGTCGTTCCCCTGAATTTGAAGCTAAATCAATTAAAACAATATCTAAGTTTGGACGAGACTATGACTGTGTAATTTATTTTGTCCATATTGGTTCAGAGCGTGCATTATTACAAATTCAAGAAGAAAAAAAACTTGGCACCAAAATTTTTGTAGAAACATGTCCTCATTATCTTACACTATCTTATGAAAATCAAGATGGATATCTTGCTAAAGTTATGCCTCCAATACGAACTGAAAATGATCAGAAAGCAGTTTGGAATGCATTATCCAGTAATCAAATTGATACGATAGGAACTGATCATGTTGCTAATCAAATTAAACTAAAACTTAATGGTGATGATGTTTGGGGTGCATTAGCTGGATTTCCTGGAATTGGTACTTCATTACCGCTATTACTCAATTACGGAGTAAATCAAAATAGAATTACTGTTGAACAGCTTGTAAAATTTACTAGTCAAAACGCTGCTCGAATTTTTGGTATGTATCCACAAAAAGGAACGCTTACAAAAAATTCTGACGCTGATGTGACTATGATTAATTTAAAAAAAGAGAAGAAAGTAACTTCTGAACTCTTTGGTGGATTTTCTGATTATATTGTATATGAGGGATTAAATCTGAAAGGCTGGCCTGTTAAGACCATGGTCCGAGGAGAATTAGTTGCTGAGAATTTTGAAGTAATTGGAAATCTTGGTCATGGTAAACATGTTTCAAGAAAAGTTCTTTCTAAATAATTTCAAATTTACCGTTTGTGTTTGCTTTGTAAATTATATCTGGTTTTCTTAGAAAAATTCCTGACTCTAAAACACCTGCTGTTTGTTTAATTTTTTGTGTTAGTATTTTTGGATTGCTAATTATTCCAAAGTCACAATCTAAAATTATGTTGCCATTTTCTGTAAAGAATGGATAACCTCTATCCAATGAGCGTATTTTGGATTCACCTCCTAATTTTTTAATAGAACTAATTACTGAATTTCTTGCCAATGGGTGAATTTCAATTGGTACCGTCCTTGTAAATTTTTTAACAAATTTTGTTTTATCTGCCATTACAACTACTTTTTTTGCAAGACTAAACAAAATATTTTCTCGTAATAATGCACCGCCACCACCTTTGATGACATATTTATCAGAATCAATCTGATCTGCACCATCAAATACAATGTCAATGTAATTAACTTGGTCCGATTCTATTAGTGGTATTCCTGCTTTTTCTGCAACTAATTTAATTTGCAATGATGTTGGAATTCCTTTGATGTTATAATTTTTTAACTTAATTAATTTTGCAAGCGATTTAACTAATGCAGTTGCAGCTCTACCGCTACCTAGTCCAATTACCTGATTGTTTTTTATTAATTTTAACGCATCATTTGATAATGAGTCCATGGCATCATCGTAAGACAATTATTCCACCTCTGCTTGATCAAGTTTTGATAAAACTCTCATGATATCGCTCTTGATTTTATCTAAATCATCTGTATCATCATCTATATCGTCATCACTTATTGCCACTTTTGGTTTTTCTTGTGGTTCTGGAAGTGCTTTGTGCTCTGTTATTTTTGCAACTTCTTTATCTAAATCTGGTTTAGTTTCAAATGTTGGTTTTGATGCTATTGATTGAACGATTTCTATTTTGTCTTCTACTTTTATTTTAGGCTGAATAGTGTCTGCTACTATCTGCTCTTTAGGTTTGATTAATTCGGCTTGAAATATTTTTGGTTGTGGCATTATTTTTGCAACTTCCTTTTTCTCAAATGATGGGAATTTTGGTTCAGTTTTTGAAATATTTGTTAATGTTGTTAATTCAAACGATTGTCTTGATTTTGTTGGTGGAATTGTAATTGGATTTATTTTTGCATCTTTTGGTTTTTCAAAATTAAATGTATCCTTAATTGATTTTGAAATTTGTTTTTTGATTTCTTCTTTCTCTTCTTTAATTTCAGGTGTTTGTATTTTTGAATTTGATATTTTTGTTGATAGCTCATACAATCTATCATCTAATTTTGACAATTTTTGATCCATTAGACTAATCAAGCCATCTCCAACTGGACCTAAATCTGGATGATTACTTGCCTGTTCAAGTTTTTCTAGTTTAGCTAAAATAATTCCTAATTGATGTTGATACTTTAGTAATAATTTATTTTTTTGAATTTTAGAAAATTCGTTTTCTGATTGATATAATCTGGAAATAGTCTTAGTAAGAATGTCTTTTTCAATTTTTAACAAGTTGATTTGATTTTTAATCTGTGAACTGGCGCCCATAGTTAACAATTGATTTTTGTCTCTAGGCATTTTTCTAACGGCAACTGCTGTTGCAACACCTGCTAATGAACTAAGAATTAAAACAATCTCTTGCATCTATGTGTACCATTTAATCCAAGAGTATTTTCTTCGTTTAGCCTCTGGGAATCCACAACTTGCACATTCATGATGACGTTTGTGAAGTGAATTTTTACCACATCTTCTACATCTGATGTGAACTTTCTTCTTTGTAAAACCACCCATA
>JACNFV010000222.1 GCA_014384445.1 Candidatus Nitrosopumilus sp.
AGAGGCACTTGATGGTATGTTCAAATGTCAATCATGTCAGAGTGTATTAAATATAAAAAAGAATGAAAAATCACGAAAAGCATATTCAAATAAAATTGATGAAATCAAACAAGACATGCAACAAATATTTTAAGTGATTAAAAAATAAATCTAATAAAAAATTTTAAAGAAAACAAATTTTATAATTATTCATCATCATCATCATCATCTTCATCATCATCATCTTCATCATCTTCATCTTCGCATTGTTCTAATTCTATATGACTAGGAAGTCCATCATCTTGGAAAAAAATCTCAACACAAATAGTGGTATCTAAAGTTGAAACCAGTGTTTCAGCTAGATCTTTGGGAAAATTACCTAATCTACCAGGATCAGCAGAATAACGGTATTCAGTAATTTGTTCTTCATGATGAAAGTCAATTTCAATATCACCATTAGAAAATTTTCTAACTCTAATGACTTCACCAAATATACTAGTAGTCAAAATTAATTTTTACTATTAGAAACATCACGAGTAAGATTTTCAGCTAATTCCTCATAATGCTCTCTAGATTTTCCCAAATCATTTAATTGAGATTTTTCAATCGTATCAAGATCGTCATTGACTTTTTTAGAAACATTTTGTAATCTTGCTTCTGCCATCATGAATAATTTATTATTCTCTTTCCACAAATGCTCTGTAATATGATCAACGTAAAGTTGCATATCAGCAATTAATTTTTCAGAATTACCTGATGAAAGGTATTCTTTTGCAGATTTTTCCATTTCATTTCCAATTTCTCTTGATCGTTGATGATCAATTAGCATCATAGCAATTGGCCCCATGTTAGTGGGCATTCCAGCTTCCTCTAATGCAGGAAATAGTGATTTTTCTTCTTTAGTATGATGGCAAACATCAGTAAAGTTTTTTGAGAAATCAATTACAGGTAGTAAAATTGATTCAGGAATTTGTTTTTTATCATTTAATAATTCAATTGTAGATTGCATAGCTTTGATTACTTTTTCAATTAACTCGTGATCACGTCGTAATGATTCGGTAGTCATAAGTATAAAAAATAAAATCCAATATCTATATCTTTTTAATAAAAATAATGAAAAGAGAAAAAAATAGTTAACGAATATGAGTTAACAGTAGATTTAACGATTAGATAGACTATTTGCTTTTACAAATATCCAGATTCTTTTAGTCATCTCACTAGGAGCTATTGGTTTTTTTCCAAATACTTGTTCTACAGTTTCTTGACGACCTGCAAAATTAATTGCGTATCCTCCAAATGCTGGTTTCTTTGCTTTTGATTTAGTTATAGTCTTCTTTTTTGGTGCAACCTTCTTTTTTGTTGCAACCGTCTTTTTTGTTGTAGCTTTCTTTTTTATTGCCAATTTCTTGTAATTTTATTTTAAATAAAGTATAAGAACTTACACTTTAACATAATTCAATACAAGATAGTTTTTGAGCCTCTTTATTGATTTTAATTTCAAATTAGGAGAATTGGAAATTTTTGTAAAGCCTTTACCTTCAACAAAAGAGATAGAATCAGTACCTCCAATTAGAAAAGGAGATAGTGTAATTATCAGTTCATTAAAAAGATCATTTTTGATAAATTCCCAATTCACAGTTCCACCTCCTTCAACCAAAATAGTTTTAATTTTTTTACTAGAAAGTTTTTTTAACAATAATTTTAAATTTATAGAATTTTCTCCAGCCACAATTACTTCTACAGGTAATTTTTGTAATCTTAATAAATTTTTTTTATTAATTTTTTTTGAAACAGCTATTATGGTTTGAACGTCATCACTTGTTTTTATAATTCTAGAATTAGTTGGTATACTACCAGTAGAATCCAAAATTATTCGTATGGGGTTTTTACCTTTAGTATAGCGTACAGTTAGTAAAGGATCATCTTGTAAGAGTGTATTTTTTCCTATAAGAATCGCATCTACTTTTGATCGTAATCTATGCAATCTAATACTATCAGATTTAGAAGATAATTTAGAATCACCAATTTTTGTAGAAATTTTTCCATCTATCGATATGGCTGCACTTAAAATTACATGTGGATTAAATTTTTCCATGTACAATTTCTCCTCCAATCATTACTGCTTTAATGGATGATTCAGATGCTCTATGTACAATAGATGCATGCGGATTATGCATTGGTTCTAAATCTAATGCATGTTTATCAAGAAATATGCAATCAGCTATTTTTTTATTTTGAATAATTCCAATATCTTTTTTTAAAATTTTTCCGGCATTAACCGTAGCCATTTTAAGAATATTTTTTGGATCAATTCTTTTTTTCTTAATTCCCATTGTTACCTTCCAAAGAAAATCCATTTCACGAAACATGTCAGGTGAATTTATCATAACATTATCTGTACCTAATGCCAAAAGACATCCAGCATTTTCCATTTTTTCAATATCAGGAATCCCTTCAGCTAAAGAGGAATTTGCTCGAGGACAAATCACTATACCCCTAGTTGCCTCAGATGCAGCCTGAAGATCACTTTTTGAAGCATGAGTCATGTGAATTAAAAAATCAGGCTTCATAGATAATGCTCGCATAGTTTCAGATTGGCCAGTAATTTGTTTAGATTTACGGACACTTTCTCGAGTTTCAGAAGAATGAATTGCTCGAAGTTTTTTTGTTTTAGAATAGGAAGTTAATACAGATTTACTATGCTCATTTGCACCGCTAATGCCGATTCCGTCACATGTTTTAACTAAAGAAGGAAGATCCTGAATTTTTTCCTTAGGAAAAGGAGTATTTTTTTTAATTTCAGAAGAATTTTGATGAAAATCAAGTCGTCCCAAAATAATTGAACGAATTGGAATGTCAGAAGATACTTTTTTCAGTAAAAGTGATCCATCTAAACCGCCTTCTCTAAAATCAACAAATGTAGTAATGCCTTTACAAATCATTGAATGACAAGTATTTTTCATAAAAGTAGATAGATTTTCTTCTGAAGTATTTTTTAATATTTTAGATTTAATTCCAAACATTGGATGAATTTTTTGATTCACAGTACTGTTTATCGTAATATCTTTTCCAATAGAATCAGCAATATGGGTATGGGCATTAATGAATCCTGGAATTAACAATAAACCTTGGCAATCAACTACATCTTTCTCTAAAGTAGATTTAATTTCTGGTTGAATTTTTTGAAATTTATTATTTTTAATTTCAATATCAACATTTGAAACAAAATCTAATTCTTCGCCCAATAAAGCACTAATATTTTTTAGTAACATTATAATTCATAAACATCAGGTTTTGGTTTTCCAGAATCCCTAATATCACGAATTGTGTCAAGGGATTTTGTGGCTAATTTTACTGCATCCCTACTAGTTTGTGCATTTCCAATTCCACAATTCAAAGAAATATTATCATTATTTTTAATCATATCGATAAAATTTTGAACTGAATTTTTTGCCTCACTACTTGCAACTACCATATAATTATCACCACCCATGAAAAATGTGAGTGAATTTTTTTGAATGAAATATTTTACAATTTTTGAATGCAAGTCAAAAATTATTGCTGAAATTTCATAAGGAGAAGTATCTTTTCTTTTTGATTTTAAATCATCAACATCCAAATGCATAATTGAAACATTTAATTCAGATTTATCATCAATGAATCCAAAAATATTATGTTCTTTGTTTAAAATTATATTATTTTTTCTTCCATCATATGCTTTTAGATTAGCTTCAAAAGGAGATTCGCCAAAACCAATTGAAATAGTTAAGTGTACTTCAAATAATTCTTCAAGTGTTTTTTGAATTTCTACATGATCATCTAAAGTAAGACCATTAGAAACTACAAAAAATTCGTCAGATCTGTTTAAAAATACTAAGCAATTTTTTTCAGAAAATAATTTTTGTACTTGTTTGTAAAGTGACGCTTGAAGCATTTGCAATTCATGTTCTCTATCACTGCCCAATGTCAAAGTCCATGGCCCGTATTCAGTAATTTTTAAAATGCTAAGTTGAATCATTTTTGAATTTTTTCCAGTTCTGTAGAAATTTTAACAAGAGCTTCAATAGCACGTTCTGCAACAGGTCTTATTCTAGCATAAGCATGTCTTTCTTGCATTCCAGGGCCAGATATTCCCAAAGATACAGGTTTTTGATATTTTAGCGATAATCCAGTAAGAGATTGAGCAGTAGCATGGGATATTACTTCATCATGTTTTGTTTGTCCCTTAATTATGGCACCCAATGTAGCAACCCCGTCAATATTTTCATTTTGTAGTAATCTATCTACAATTATTGGCATATCATAGGCTCCAGGAACCATGCAAACATGAGAAATTGTTAATTGTAATAAATTGGCTTTTTCCTTTGCAACATCTAACATCCTAGATGTTATTTCCTCATTAAATTCTGAAACTACAATAGCTATATTCATAATTAATTTACCTCAGCGTATTCTAAAAGTTCTTTTCCATCAATTAATGGAATTCCATTTTGTTTTCCAAATTTTTCTG
>JACNFV010000086.1 GCA_014384445.1 Candidatus Nitrosopumilus sp.
AATTGCTAGGATCTCTAGTCTTTTAGGACGAAAAATAGAACTCTCTGAGATTAATCAATCAAATATTGCATCTGCTGAAATAATAACTGAACAATTTCAGATTTGTCACAATGGCGATAACAAAATCTTGAGTTTGTGTCAAGCAAAAGACTTTGTTTTGGTAACCTTTGATAGAATGCTTCTCAAGGCATGTGGATTTGTTGGGGTTGCAGCATTTCATCCATCAATGGTTGGGGGAATTTAAAAATGAATGCTGTTGATAGAGATATCCATCATATTTCCTGGAAAAATCATGGCATTGACGATTATATCAAAAAAGCCCTTGCTGACTATCTAAAAAAACAAAGGAGTAATTCTGATGACTAGAAAGAAAAAGAAACAACCTGAATCCTCTGATGCTGATGATTCTTTTGATTATGATCAAGGGTACAACATTGAGGAGGTTTATGACCAATGAATACTGTAAGTAAGGTGTTATTTTGGATTCTCACAATTGCATCAGGATTTGTAAATCCATTGATTAGCGTTGGATTGGTTATCTTGTATTATCTTCCTGGAATTATTCAGGATATTTGTAAACCCTGTGATGAGGAACCGGTATCTTCACAAATGAATAACTATTCAGATGATGTTTTGGAGGATATGAAATGATCAAAACTGAATATTATGATGAAAATTATAATGAGGTAGATCCTGAAGATGCAACATTAATTGTACAGATACTCTTAGATGAATCAGGAAATATTCAAAAAAAGATTGAATGGAGTCAAAAGAAAAAAACAGGCTATTTTACAAATATATCTGAAATAAACTCTGATGTTAATTACAGATATCTCTCACAAAGTATGACTTGCCATCATCTGGAAATCGCATCTAGTATTCAGAGAATTATTGATCATTTGTGGCATTATCATGCCGTATCCAAAGACAATTCAGAAAAATACAAAATATTGGCTACCCTCAATGGTTCTTATGAACAATTACGTCACTCTTTGAGTCATGTTTCATTTGAACATGAGCGGGAAAGAAAGGGAGGTCGTATCTAAATGTCTCAAACTAAGGACACTCACAAAAAGAGCATGTCTGAAGCATTTGTCAATTCATTTGGCAGTTATCCTATAGGTTATGGCTTGGGAATAATGATTTTACCTCTATCTGTAGGTTGGATTCAAGAGGACCCATTAACTGCAAATATTGTAATCACTGCAGTATATGCTACAGTTTCATTTTGTAGAAGTTATTTTTATCGAAGAATATTTGAGCGATTTGGAATTGATGATAATTTCATTCGATTAGGAATAAAGGGAATTGGAAAGTTGAGGAATTTACCTTCTAAATTGTTTAGGTAACGTTTAACACTTTACCAGTAGCCATAATGTCTCCATTAATGGCTTTCATGAGAATTATGAGAGATTTTCAGCTAAAAAGGTTTCGATTGGTCAATTTTACGATTAATTTAATAATTTCACATTATTGGAAACGATACATGTCTAGCCTTCTTGAAGATGTTAATGAGTTATTGAAATCAAATAAGGGGGATTTGGGCAGACTGCAGCACATCAAAGATACACTTGAAAATCATAAAACATTGTACGTGTCAGATAGAAAATATCTAACTGAATTAAGTAAAAAATATCTTGAAAAAAAAATACCAAAAACAAATACAACTAAAGAGCGACTAAGAAGTTCAGATAAATCTGAAGAGATGTTATATGCAGAAAATGAAAATACATCTAGACGTAATGAAGAATATTTAGAAACAGGAAATAAATCAACAAATAAAATATTTTGTACAGGTTGTGGAAATCAACTTGAAGAATCTACTCAATTTTGTACAAGTTGTGGAAAATCAGTCAACACAAATACGCAAACATATTCAACATCAGTTCAACAATTTTCCCAACCATCTACGGCAAGTGCTGCATGGTATTTGCTTCCAATATTGTTAGGGCTAATTGGTGGCATCATAGCATGGATAGCAATTAGAAATAGAGATTCAAAAAGAGCTAGAAATTGCCTAGTTGTTGGAATAGTCATTTCCATTATTCCAATTATAGTATCTTTCATGGGGTTAGATCTTATTTCACTACCAGGATCAGATATTGATGATGCATTATCAGAGTTCCCTGAACGTATACAAGATATCAAACGAGGTCAGATATTAGATTGTGAAAACAATATGGGTTATCTTCAATCATTCGAATTAGGAGAGATGATTAAAGAACGATGTATAGATGGCATTCTAGGTAGATAGTTCATTAAATAACATAATAATAATTTCATAAATCAATAAGACCATATACTAGACCATCATTCGTCCAACATTGAGCAGAATTTGTTTAAATTGTAGCAAAGAAAATTCAGATGAATCAAAGTTTTGTGCAGGATGCGGTGGAGTTCTAAACAGCTCTCAAAACACGCAATCACCAAATCAGGGCAATAATCCTAATTTCGCTAATAATCCAAATTATGGCAATAATCCAAATCAAAGACCACTTCAATGGAAATCGGAAGGTACAACATTGATTTTGACTGTAATTCTTGGAATTTTTGGATTAGGAGGTATTGGACATATCTATTTGGGAAACATCACCAGAGGAATTGTAATTTTAATTGTTGGAATTATTTTGCTAGGAGTCGTATTAGTTACATTTGGGATAGGATACATCATTTTGATTCCATTTGCAATTTGGGTCATATTTGATGCTAGAAAACAATGTAAACATTACAATGACCATCTAGAACAAACTGGCAGACCTCCATGGTAGAAATCAACAAACCATGTCCAAAATGCAATGAACCTACCACACTAGAACAAGAATTTTGTAACAAATGTGGCAATTCTCTAGAGTCTGAAAAATCTAAACAGCATTGCAGTTCATGTGGAAATTTAATTCAATATCCTGAAAAATTCTGTAACAAATGTGGCAACAAAGCAGAATTATCTACTTTTCAATACAACGAAAATAAACAATCTCCAACTCTTTGGTGGTATGCATTTCCAATAATTTTTGCTATTTTTGGAGGAGTTACGGCATGGGCACTTTTACGAGAATCAAATTACAGAATGGCAACAAATTGTCTCATTACAGGAATTGGAATCACAGCAATATATGTAGTAATTGTAATAATAAATTCAGAATTTCAATAATATCAGATTCTCATTAATTTGATAATCTGAAAAACATTCTAAATTTCAACCTTTGAACCAGGATGTATAGGGAAAAACTTTCTAGTAGACTCGTTTAGTAATCGTATTACAGTAACAATATCATCTCCTGAAACCTCAATCGATGCATCTTTTGCAAATTGCACCTTTACTGCATATCCCATAGTATAGTTATGTCAACAAAGTATTTAGCTCTTTGAGATTAATTTCATCTCCTGAAAATTCAGCAAGTGTTTGTGCCTAGATTTGCAGTTTTTCTGCAAATGCTCTCAAAAATGTCTAATAATGTCTAGTTAATTGTGCCTAGATTCAAAAACAAAACAATCCAGCATTGCTTGTAATAGACAATTATGATCAAAGTGGTCATCGTGGTAAAGGTAGTCAAGAAGAGTCTTGACCAATATTACCACTTACACCACTTGGGAAATCATCTAAGCCCATCACAACATTGTATTTTGTAGATAATTTTTCAATTACCTTTTGATCAAACATGTAGGATGTAATCTTGTGAGATCTCCCATCTTTTTCCTCATACTTTGATTTCTTTATTCCATGAAATTTTTCAGATATGAGTTTTGCCAGAGTATTTCTTGAAATCTTTTTTCCTGTTTCATGTTCTGTGAAGGTTGCCCTGTCTAAATCTCCAGAAATATCTTTACCAGAAATTAGGGATTGCCACAATTCTTCAGAGACAACAGCATAGTCTTTCATATTTTCTACAACCAACTTGAAAATTCTTGCTTCAAGACTATTCCATATTTTTTCATGTCTTTGTTCGGTGTAGAATTGAACAACTTGTTTTGATGCTTCTTCATATTTTGTACCCATCAAGATTCTCAAGTAATCCTCCCAGAGTTCTTGATCACGGGCTTTTAGACCAGAATCGCTCTGATCAAGACCATTTTCGGTATTTTGCATTTTCCAAACAAGTAATTGTTTGCGTAGTTTTTCAAGGGAGTATTTTTCATTACCTTGTAGTCTTTTGATATTTTTCTCCGTATGGCCCTGTACCATATGGATGACAGCAAGTCTTTCATTGAATCCTTTGTCAGAAGGTACTTTTTCTCCTGCAAAGACCTTGAAACAAAAAGTCTTGTAGTAAACCTGTTTTCGTCCATCTTTGAGAATATGGATGATTGGTTTTAAAGATCCTTTTGCGTATGAATTCTTGTAGAGACGGATTTTATCTCGGTTAAATCCTAGTTCTTGTGCCTCATCTTCAGCTATGATTCCTGTTGACTCTTCATCTAATCCAAGAAAGTTGTAGATGTCTGCTATTGGGATATCTACC
>JACNFV010000168.1 GCA_014384445.1 Candidatus Nitrosopumilus sp.
AGATACAGAATATCATGGTACTGCCATTAGTAGACGAACATAAACCAAAATGTTACTTGTGTCATGATGGTTTTGAAGATATTGAAAAACTAAGAGAACATCAAAATACAAAACATAGTGAGTTCTTTGAATCTAATGAAAAAACAACTACAAGAGAACCCGCACCAGGCGATGTCACAGTATTTTAGATATTTTTTTCTTGTATTGATTTTAAAAGTTCTTGAGCAGTATCCCGAGATATTTGTGCAAGATGATAATGTTTGTCAATAGATAATGCATTTTTAAAATAATCTATCGCTTCGGTTAATCGACCTAATTCAGCTAAAGAGAGACCTTTGTATGCAAGAGCCATAGGATGTTTTTTGTCAATTTTAAGGGCCACATCATAACAGAATATAGCGTCAGAGTATTTTCCGTCTAAATGAAAAGCAGAGCCTTTGTTAATTAAGGCATCAAGATTATTTGAAGATATATTCAGTGCTTTATCATATGAGCGGATGGCAGATTTTATTCGACCTAAATTTTGTAAAGTGATTCCCCTATCAATTAGGGCATGAATATTTTTTGAATCTTCTTTTAATATCAAATTATAAAATAATAGAGCTTCTGAAAAATTTTCATCCTCGATACAATTATTGGCTTGTAAAAATAATTCATCAATTCGGCTATTCAATACAAATGAGGATATTTTGTCAATAATATAGTGATCCTCAGAGTAAGTTTCTTTTTTTAATATAGAAATTAACTCTTGCATAATATCTATACAGCGTATTTTTAATTAAAACCCAAGTGATTTCATTATAACCTCTCAAAAAAATAATACTTTTGTGAAATATACACAAAAATAACAAAAAATAAAAGATAAGATATTACCTTTTACTCTACGAACAATCACTGCAGTGAGGATCAACACATACAGGATTATGTTTACCGTCTCTTGTAGGATGTTCAGTGTCTCTTCTTCTTTCGGTTCTAGTCATATCTATCATAGAACATTATAATTAAAAAAGATGTTTCTAAACTATAGGCATGTCAGGATGCAAATTTATCTCGAGGATCAATTTTTAGTGAATTGTTAAAACAGTCCATAGATTCACCGTATCGGCCTAAACTTCTAAGAGCAGTTCCTTTGTAATTCCAAAGATCAGGATTGCGCGGATTTAGCAAAAGTGCCTGCTCAAAAAAACTAAGTGCCTTATCAAAATCACCAGATTCTAAGAAAAAAACTCCTTTCGATACAAGATCGTCCGTATCAACCATAATTTTCATAATTTTTATTTGTATTAAATTTAAGGTTTAAAAAATAAAAATTTAATGAATTTAAACAGATTTACAAGAATTTAGCAAAAATTTAAATAATTTTTCGTCAAGACTCTGTATGACTTTAGATAATTTAGACAAGAAAATTCTTAAAAATTTAGCAGCGGATGCAAGACAGTCTGCAAGGCAATTAGCATTAAAATTAGAAGTTTCAACAGTTACAATACTATCAAGGATTAAAAAATTAGAAAAGGAGGAAATAATTTTAGGATATACAGCCACAATTAATCATGAAAAAATAGGGTATTCTTTAACAGCCGTTATTGAAATCATGGCTAAAAATGACAAAGTCGCAGATATTGATAAAGAAATATCAAAATTTGAAAATGTTTGTGGCGTGTATGATGTTACAGGGACTACAGACACCATAATTATAGCAAAATTCAAAGAAAGAAATGAATTAAGCACGTTTGTAAAGGGTTTAGCAGGAATAGCAAATGTGGAAAATACAATAACTCACGTAGTTCTAAATACTGCAAAAGAAAACTTTAGGTTAACATAGGAAAAATAAAATGAGCGAATTTAAAATTATTGTAATTTTTCTAATAATATTTGGAACAGTGCAAACATCATATGCTCAAACAAATGAATTGGTAGTTTCAGATGACGAAAAAATAATTTTATTTACAGCGTTTTCAATTGTAGTTATCTCAATATTCCTATTCTTAGCAAGAGATGTGATTTTAAGGAGAAAGACATCATATGATAAGCAAGAACACGAATCAAAAAAAGATAGGACATATGAAAAATACCATTCAGATTGGGGAGATGATTATGAAGAAATTGGCAAACGAGGAAATAGTAAAGAAGAAAGTGAATTTAGAGAAGGCGTTACAAACGATAATTTACCAAATTATTATGACGTCCTAGGGGTAGAAACAAATGCCACAGCAGAAGAAATAAAGAGAAATTTTAGAGAACTAGCAAAAAAAACACATCCAGATAAAACAAAGGATGATTCTGAAGAAGAAATGATAAGAATCAACAAGGCATACGAGGTTTTATCAGACGACACATCAAAAGAAAGATACGATAGATATCTAAATAAAGATTAAAGCAATTTTAGTTCTACAATAATCATGCTAAGTTCAATTGAATTTGGAGTTTGTACACTATTTGTTAAATTGGTAAAAATATCAATAGGCACAATTTTTCCATTAGATTCGATTTGACTAGAAATTTTTAATTCTCCAAATTCAGTATTAGGTCCAAGCATTTTTTTGGTAAGCAATGGAATGACACTAAGATCATTTATCACACCCTTCATTTTGTATGCAAATTTTTCTGAGAAATAAACACCGCCGCGGGTTGTAGGTTCATTGACAGGTATGGAAGAATTTGCAATTGAAACATCCATCAGAGAGAAAATTCTATCGTTAACAAGAATAGTAAATTTTGGAGAATGAACTAAAGAATACTGCATAAGATTTTCAAGTAAACTTGAATCCACAGACATTAAAAAAGAGTAAAAAGTAATTGTATTTAATCTTGTGATCAAAAATACACAAATTTAGACATCAGGGTAGTTTATCGTGGATAGCATCTAGATCATGTTTAAAAACCTAATTTGTGATTACAAAATAATGCAAGAATTTGCAAATGCTCATTCAATGAGAAATAAAATTCTCAGTTTAATGACACAGCATGGACTAGAAGATGATTGTTATTTGGAGATGTTGGATTACACTATTGACTTGTTTGAAAGTCAGGGTTTAGGGACGGAGTATTACGGGTATCACAACATTAACCACGAATTAGAAGTGACATATGTTTCACTTTTAGCCATAAACCAAGAAAAAATTCCACTGACTGAAGAGGATAAAAAATATCTGTATGTCGCAGCCTTATTTCACGACTTCGATCCACAAAAAAATGTAGACAAACCGCATGAAGAAAGTGTTTTAAAATTTATTTCAACTGATAAAAAATTACAAAAATCTTTAGCTTTTGCAAAAATAGATTTAGAAATAATCAAGGTACTGATTTTACGTACAACATATCCGTGGAGCGGACAAATGAGAAAAGATGCAGAGATTGAAATTAAAAAATGCTTTGAGAGATCAGACATAACAAAAAACAATCAGCAAACTCAAAAGCACATAATGGAACTTGGAAGATATTTGTCAGTAGTGGATAGAATTAGCGGTTATCTATTAGGGGATTTTACAAAAGCCATGGAAATGGCAAAAATGAATGCACATGCACTTGCATGGAGACCTTCAATAATCGTAAGGACGTCTGTGGCATATTTTGAAGAATTATTGAATAAAGAAACGTCAATGGTAAAAGCAATTCTGAAAGAATTGCCAAAGGAAATGAGAAAAAATTTCTTTGATACGATTTTATCTTTCATGAGAATCAGAGAGCAGGAAGTAAGCATTCAGGCAAATTATTCATATGAAAATCTTAAATTAATTCCAACGATAGAAAACCAATCAATGCAGGATGATGCAGAGTTTGTTCAAACATTGTACGACATATTTTTAGAATTACCAAAGCCGTTACAATTTGGAAAAGAAAAATTTAAAGAATCAATAAAGAATCCAAAAACAATAATCAATACTCTTAGATTAAACAACAACAATGGAGAGATAGTAGGGTTTGCCAAAGGAGGCCCGCTAGAAGAATATCAATTACGGGAAGAGATAAGAGATGAGAACTATGGTTTGAAAAATACTGTATTTTTAGAACCATTGGCCTTGAAAATGGGGTATTGGGGATTGCGAGGCGGTAGTGAAATGAGGCACATGTTCATAATGCAGGCACATTCTATGAAATACAAGTTCATGACAAGTTTTGCACTGCGCGATGTAATCAGAGCAAGGATAGACAAAGAAGAAGCAGAGTTTGTTCAAGTGTTTGATCCTGAAAGATGGGATTATTATCGAGTGAGACTCTAACAAAATAATAAAAAATTAAAATCCGATACGAAAAAAGTAGTTACGGGACATAAAAAATAAGATCAGATATTTGCCTATTAGTAAAAAAAGTTCGACAAGATCTCGCTAATAGAACAAAGAGCCTAGTTGAATTATGACAATAGGATATTGTGTAAAGTGTAGAGACAAACGAGAAATCGGCAGTCCAGCACCATACACCATGAAAAATGGAAAACCTGCAATCAAAGG
>JACNFV010000169.1 GCA_014384445.1 Candidatus Nitrosopumilus sp.
TGAAATGTCGTAAGACGTACAATTACCTCCCACGTTTACTTCACTTGAACCACAAGTAGTAGCTAAATTTGTGCGTAATTGAGGTATTGGGATTTTTACATCTATAACATCAGAATAAAATTTATCAGATTCTGAAAATAAAACAAATCCAACAGAAGAGGAATCAATGTCTTCATTTAATGTTAATGAAACTAATTCATTTGCATCGACATCGCCAATTTCAATTGTAGAAATCTGAATAATTCGATTAAAAACATCATAGAAAGCAAGATGAGCAACAGTATTAGAAATAGAGGCATCTCCATTTCGTAATATTCCTAAAAAGGATAAAGAGTAAACATTATCAGATGAAGTAATTATAGGTTCTAAAGAGACATCGTTACTAGAAATATTTATTGAATTATTCATCGATTCTGAAGTATCAAATGTTAAAAATTTTGTAGATACTTCAGTGATATCAGGATTAGGATTATCTGAACGTATGATAAACGGAGATTTAGTATTAGGAGGAATTACTTTTAGTATGGTACTACCTTCTTTTACTTCTAACGGGTTTGGATTAAAATCATCATAGAAATTTGCCTGAATTACAACATCAGTTAGAAAAGATAATGGATCATTATTTTGAAGTAATCCAATTACAACAGTATATCCTTCAGAATCTTGATAAACAAAATTGGAAGTAGAGTCCATAGATATGGTCAATGTAGGATTAGTATCAGTATATTCCTGAGAAAAGATAGTAGGAATTGGAAGTAGAAACAGGAATAAAATAATGCCAAAAATAGGTTTATTCATACAAGATTAAACCTAATTCACACTATAAATAGAAATAATAAAAATAAATTAAAAATGGAATGTAAATTCTACTTTCTCTTTGCTGTAATAGCTAACCAGTATACTAAACCTGGTGCTAAACCAACGATGAGTGGAATCCATACTGGCCATGCATCTACTGCGCTTGTCATATATCAAAACGTAAACCTTTCCTATTTAAATCCACCCAGCAGTCTGAAATCCATTATTTATTAAAATATGAAAAGTGGACCGGACGGAATTTGAATCCGTGACCCCCCGCGTGCAAGGCGGGTATACTACCAGGCTATACTACCGGCCCACAAATAGAATGCTTATCAAGTTGATTTTAATTGTTGTCTTCTTGAGAAGAATTTTATTTGAATAGAAAATTATCTCAACATGGTACTATTAGAATCACAAATTAAATTAAAAAAAGGAGACACTGCACCAGAATTTGAATTACTAGGAATTGACGATAAAAAACATACACTCAAAGATTATGAAAATTATAAAGGAATCTTAGTGATTTTCATGTGCAACCACTGCCCATATGTTAAAGCAAAAGTAGATGCATTAAATGAGTTATATGAAAAATGCGGTAAAGACATAGCAATAATTGGAATTAACAGTAATGATCCTACAAATGTTCCGGAAGATAGTTTTGATGCAATGAAACAAACTGCAAAAGAGAAAAAATTTCAATTTGACTATCTAGTTGATGAAACGCAAGAGATTGCAAAGAAATACGGTGCCATGTGTACTCCAGATCCATTCTTGTTTAACAGTCAAAAGGAATTAGTTTTTCATGGAAAAATAGACAATGCCATGAAACCAGATGACATAGTCACAGAAAAGACAATGATTGTAAATATGCAGAAATTAATATCTGGAGAAAAAATTGAGAATGATTTTGATCCATCAATTGGATGCTCAATTAAGTGGAAAGAAAACTAAACTTAAATGACTCCTGCCTAAAGATTTCTTTGTGGGCTCGTAGCTCAGCTTGGCTGGAGCGTTCGACTGATAATCGAAAGGTCATGTGTTCGAATCACATCGGGCCCATTTTTATTATTTTAAATTTTTAGACATAGTTTTTGACCATTGTAAAATATCACTAATTTTATCAGACAATAAATCAGAATTAATTTTAGTTTTTTTAGATATATTTCCACATAATGCTAATTTTATACGTCTATCAGATTTTTTCTTATTAGAATTAATTGAATCAGCAAAAAAAGACAATCCTTCAGAAGTTTGAGAAAAGATTACAACTAACAGAACACCAATTTTTTGTTTCCAAATTTTTCCAATTAATTTTTGAAAATCTAAATCAAATAAAATATTGACAGCAGACGACATATCGCCTAAATGAGAAACATTCCAGCCATCAGAATGGTAAGATGCAGATGCTGATTCAGAAATCAGAATACTTTCAGGATCAGCAGCAATTACAACCACATTTTTTTTAGGATCAGTCACTACTGAAATTTGATTAAAAATATCAAGAGATTTAGAAATAGTAGTTCTCAGTAAATTCTTCTCAGCAGAACCAATTTTTCCAGATTCATACAAATTATCTAAATAATCAATAGTAGGATAAATTACTTCAAGTATCAGTTGATTTATGGATGCACCAGAATTTAGACAATTTCGGATTAGAGAATAAATTTGATCTTCAGTACCTTTAACTAATAATTCAAGATAGCGTGAAGTAATTTTAAAATAATCATCAGGAAAAGTGAATGACTCTTGGCCAGGTTCTAAAAACCACAACGTAAGATTCCCAATATTTTTTTGACGAAGTAATCCTTCAGCTGCAAAAACTTTTAAAAATTTTGTCATAGTTATTCTACTGACGTTGATTTTTTTAGAAATTTCAGTGCCAGACATTCCACTATCAGAATCTTTTAAAATAAAAATTAATTTTTCTCGAATTTCTTTACTAAGATAACCTCTAGCCATAATGTTATTCAGTAAAACTATTCTATAAAGACTAATTTTTAAAAAAGATAAAACATTATATACATCAGTACTTTAATGTACGGTAAGGAAAAGTAAATTGCCAAAAGCCGGATTTAAATCAATAACAGTATCAGAAACAGTCTACGAGAAATTCCACGACGTTTACGAAAATAGTAAAGACAACCTTACAATGAAAGGTGTCAATAGTTTTTCAGGTTATGTAACTTACATGTTAGAGGAGATGATGCAAAAGGACAAAACCTTTGCAAGATATGCTCCAAAAATTGAGAAAATTTCTGTGGATGATGATCGTGTAATTCTAAAAGACAATATGAAAAATAGAATTGCAGAAGTAGCAGTTCAGAAAGGTGAGTTATTTTGTCAATTATGTGATGAAAAAGATTGCGTCCACGTAGGATACGTATTTTCACTACCAGATGTCTATGAAGTATTAAACTCCAGAGGCATTAAACATCCAAAATAAAGAGTGGAGGAGGTGGGATTCGAACCCACGAACTCCTGAAAGATAGGATCTTAAGTCCTACATCGTTGGCCAGGCTTGATTACTCCTCCAAGAGATTACAAATATCTATGAAATTTAACAGTTTAGAAAAATATGGGTCAGAATCAAGAATTATAAGGATTTTCTACAGAGAATAATTGTGCTTCCATAGCTCAGTCTGGTAGAGCGTTACATTGGTAATGTAAAGGTCACGGGTTCAGATCCCGTTGGAAGCTTTTAATAATTTTTGATCAATAATTCAAAATGACCAGTTCGTTTAGTTGAATTAGAATTAATTGAGCGATTTGCCTTAATCTTATTAATTTTCCAAGGTTTATCTGAAAACATATCTGCAACTTCTTTTGAATTAGAATTAGATAAAAGAACATGGCATCCTTTTGAATCTAATTTCATACAAAGATCTGCTAATCGATTTAAATCATCATAAGTAAAACTTCGACTCGTATAACTAGTAAAATTAGCGGTGTTAGTAACTGGTTGATAAGGAGGGTCAAAGTAAACTAAATCACCTTTTTTTGCATCTCGTAAAACTGATTCAAAATCACGACACTGGATAGTAACTTTACTAGATGTCAAAATATGACTAACTGAACGTAAGTTATCTTCATTTACAATATTTGGATTGGTATATTTTCCTAGAGGGACATTAAATTGGCCTTTACGATTAACACGATACAATCCGTTGAAACATGTTCTATTCAAAAAAATCAATCTTGATGTTTTTTCAATTTCATTTTTAGGACTACTTTCTCTAATAGAATAATAGTAGGACTTTGAATCTTTTTGATAATATTTTTCATGTTGTCTTAATGAAGAAATTAAATCCTCAACATTATCCCTAATAGTAGCATATGCTAAAACAAGATCAGAGTTAAGATCCGAAATGTTACATTTTTGTTTATTTCTTTCAGTTAGCATATTGAACAATAATGCACCACCTCCAAGAAATGGCTCAAAATAAGTACCAAAAGAATCAGGTAAATTTTCATTTAAAACTGAAATTAATTGACGCTTTCCACCAGCCCATTTTACAAAGGGTTTTGGCGTAGCAAGTATCTGATCGTATTGTTGCTTCATATGTTATAATTACAAAATTGCATATTGTCAAAATAGACAATAAAAGATCACAAGATGTGCAGTATTTTTTAATCA
>JACNFV010000171.1 GCA_014384445.1 Candidatus Nitrosopumilus sp.
AGGAGCAGTGATTTCAGCTACAGAATATTTTCTAATTTCAGTTGGAGACCATACAGAGAAACGAATTCCATCGATTGATTTGATTGCTTGAATAGACATCTTAGAGTTTCTCCTTTATCAACAATCTTGGTGCAACGTTCAGACTTTGCATTTCTTGTAAAAGTAATTTGAAAGCATATGCTACAGATACAGAAGATACTTTGGCTTTATCGCCACAAACTCTACAAACATACTTTCTTTGTTTAACATCATGATATGCTACAAGTCCACATCTCTCACATACAAAAATATCAGATTTATCAGATTCATCTAACAATCTATCTTTAAGAATCATTGAAGCACCATAAGCAATTAAACAATCTCTCTCCATCTCACCAAATCTTAATCCACCACCTCTTGCTCTTCCTTCAGTTGGTTGTTTAGTTAACATCTGAACTTGTCCACGTGCTCTTGCATGTATTTTATCTGCAACCATATGATGAAGTTTTTGATAATATACTACACCAATAAAGACATCAACTGGGAATGCTTTTCCAGTTCTTCCATCATACATTATTTCTTTACCAGAATATTTGAAATCATGTGTATCCATTACTTTTTTAACTTCATCCATTTTTTCTCCAACAAATGCAGAACCATCAAATCTCTTTCCTCGAAATGATGCAGCTTTTCCACATACAGATTCCATCATCATTCCAACAGTCATTCTTGATGGGAATGCATGAGGATTAATCAAAACATCAGGAGACATACCTTCTGCAGTATATGGTAAATCTTCAGCTTTTGCTAAAAGACCCATTACACCCTTTTGTCCATGTCTTGATGCAAATTTATCACCAATTTCAGGAATTCGCATATCTCTTGCTCTAATTTTATACATTTTTCCACCTTCATTAGATTGAGTCATTACAACAGTGTCAATGACACCAGTTTCAGATGGTCTTACACCAATTGAAGTGTCTCGTCTATATGGACCAGATGATTCAAACTCTCTGTATTCTTCCATAAATCTAGGAGGACTGGTTTTACCAATTAAAATATCTCCACCTTTAACAGCAGATTCAGATGCTACAACACCGTCTTCTTCAAGTAATCTATATGCACGCTCACCCTTGTAACCTCTAATGTTATCTTCAGCATTTGGAATTTGGAAGCTGTCTCTCATTCCACCAGGATATTGTTTTGCTTCAGCATCATAAATTCTAAAGAAGAATGTTCTTCCTAATCCTCTATCAACAGAAGCTTGACTGAGAACAATTGCGTCCTCAATGTTATAACCATCAAATGGCAGTACTGCAACAACACAATTCTGACCTGCTGGTCTATCTTCTAACCCTAAAAGTTTCATTGCTTTTGTATTGACAGCTGGAACTTGTGGGTATAACATAAGATGTTGTCTAACGTATGTACTAGTGTTCATCATCGGTGTTGAAAATCCTAAACTTTGTTTTGCCATTGCAGATTCATATGTATTTCTTGGAGATTGGTTATGTTCAGGATATGGGATGATAGAAGCGCCTGCACCTAAAATTGATGGTGGAAATACTTCAAGATGGGTATGTTTCTTAGTATCAGTATCATCTAATGCAACATAACAATTTTCTTCCTCATTAGCATCAATTAATTCTAAAACACTCATTCTCAAAAGATCAGTCCAAGAAAGTAATTTCTTTGAAATTTTATCTAAAAGATCAGAGGTTAGCAGTGCCTTACCATCTTTAATAATTATCAATGGTCTTAAAACTCGACCAGCATTACAATTCACATACATTCTTCTTGTTGCATCATCATGTTCATCAGATTTATGGAATGAAACTCCAATATGAGGATGGATTTTTGAATTTCTTCTAAGGTCTCTAAGAGATTCAGATAATTCAATTCCGTCTTTATGATATCCAATTAAACGACCATCCACAAATATTCTAGTTCCATCCTTTTTCAAATCATCCTTTGCATCAAAGAAATGTATAGTTCCAAGATCAAACAGTTTTTCGACAAGTTCTTCAGAAGGAACATTTACAGATATAATTCCAGATAATGCAAGATTTTTCACTAAACCACAGTTGGAGCCTTCAGGTGTTTCACTAGGACAGATTCTTCCAAAGTGTGTTGCATGCAAATCTCTTGCCTCAAAGTTTGGCTGAGTTCTACTGAGCGGAGATTGAATTCTTCTAAGATGGCTAATGGTTGAAAGATAATTAGTTCTATCAAGTAATTGTGTAACTCCAACACGGCCACGACCCCAGTTTCCAGTTGCAATGGCATTGTTTAGTTTATCAGTAATGATTCCCGGACGAATGGCTGCTGCAACTGCATTAATTCCACGTTTTTGACCAGAACGCTCTAGTTGATATTTCATATCTCTAACTAAATTTCTAAATGCAGTTCTAAACAAATCAGCAAGCATTTGACCTGCAAATTTGATTACTTTATTTCCATAGTGATCTTTATCATCAGGAGTAATCCAACCAAGTTTTAATTCTAATAATTTACAAGCTGCTTCACCTAAGAATTGTGCTTTTTCTTTTCTATTTTCAGGATGCTTACCCAAATGAGGCAATAGACCCCAATCAAGTAGAGTCTCAGCACGTTTAATTTGAAATTCCTCTAACATTCCAGGTGCAATTCTTTTACTGATGTAAACAACAGCGTCTTTGGCCGTAGGAACATCTCCTGCTTTTTCAAATGATCCTTCAAGTTCATCTTGAAGTTCATCAACTAAGGAAACAACTGCTGCAATTTCTTTGTCAGATTCTAATCCAAGTGCCCTCATCAAAGTAACAACTGGAATATCAACAGGGGAACCAGGAATTCTAGCAACAATTAATCCATCATTTTTCATTACAAGTTCTAATTTTGCACGATATCCTACAATTGATGAATATACTTTAGCTTTGAAAACAATGTTGCCACCGACAGTCTCCTTATCAACAATAATTTTATTGTAAGAAAGATCCTCTAAACCAACAATTACTCTTTCAGATCCATTGATGATGAAGTAACCGCCAGGATCCATTGGGTCTTCACCATGTTCAATTAACTTTTGATTAGAAAAATTATTTAAAATACATGCATTGGATTTTGCCATTACTGGTACGTCACCAATGTGTACAAATCGAGATTCCAAAATTTTTCCATCTTCAATAACACTAGCTTCCATCATAACAGGTGCAGAGTAAGATACGTTTCTCAATCTTGCTTCAGCTGGCGTAATATGAGTAATAGAACCATCAAGTTCCATCATTCTTGGTTGTTGAAGTTTAACTTTTCCTAATTGTATTTTGTATGGGTATTCAGAATTTTCAATATCAATTTGTGCAACTTCGTTGATGATACTTTGTAATCCTTTTTCTAAAAATTCATCAAAAGAGTTTAGGTGCTGTTTTGCAATTCCTTCACGTTTTAAAATATCCTGGATTACTGGCCATCGTTTGTTAGCAGAGTGGACCAAATTTAGACCTCCACCACGTATCGATAGTAAAGACTCTCGCCGGCAGTTGGACTAGATCTAGTAATTTTTATCATATCACCAGGTTTTACTCCAAGTCCCATAATAGCAGGATCATTTACAAAAATTAATGGTAATTCAGTTGGTTTGCAATTATATTTTTTTAAAACTTCTTCAGCATCAGACATTGGAATAATTTCATGTTTTGGGACATAGACATGATCAGGTACTAGTACTTGATTTTTCTTAATTGCCATTTAGAAAGCCCCCAGATCTAACATTAAATGTAATAGTAAATAATGTACACAAACTGAAAAAAATCACGTTCCGGTTAATATATATCTAATCTGAAAGTTGAAATCAATCTAGATTTATCCTAATAAGGAATAAATTTTTCACAACCTTAAATATTATAAACAGGTTTAGAAAAATAATGAAAACTCAATTGATGATTTTTACATTATTTGGGATTCTAATTACAAGTATTGGCGTTTCACCAACATTTGGAGAAAGTGGATCAGTTGTTGTTAGTACAGATAAATCATCATATTCAGAAAATGATGTAATTTTAATATCTGGCGAAATAAAGTATATCGCTTTAGGAGATCAACTAAGTCTCATCATTCAAGCCCCTAATGGGAACATAGTCCAACTTGATCAAATGACAGCAGGTTCAGATAAAAAATTCAGTACTGAAATTAACCCCAATGGACCATATTGGAAAACACCTGGAATGTATAAAATTACAATTACTCAAAATGAAAATAATCAAGCAACTATGTCTTTTGAATTTACTGGACTTACAAACACAGCAGTAAATGAATCAGTGGTAGAAGAATCAGTAGAAGAATCAGTAGAAGAATCAGTAGAAGAATCAGTAGAAGAATCAGTAGAAGAATCAGTAGAAGAATCAGTAGAAGAATCAGTAGAAGAATCAGTAGAAGAATCAGTAGAAGAATCAGTAGAAGAATCAGTAGAAG
>JACNFV010000174.1 GCA_014384445.1 Candidatus Nitrosopumilus sp.
GCCTAAAATCCAGAACATTAACTCCGGTTCTAATGGCCTTGACCATTCTTCCATCACAGTCCCTTAAAATTTAAAAGAACATCAATTTTATGTCCTACATGCCTAAAATTGAAACTTTTGATGCTAGTACTTTTTGGAAAAATGCTTATGCCCATCAGCGTGGCAAATTATTAAAAAAAGTTAGCGTTCCTGATGACCAAATTATTGAAATGGTTAACAAAAACTACATGGAATTGCCTGCTGCTTTAAAATATGATATTGAAACTAGTGGAATCACAAAAAAAGAATTACAGTAATGCAAATTGATTTTAAACCGATAAATTTGGATATGTTATGAATACTGTTTCATATGATGACTTTGCAAAATTAGATCTTAGAGTTGCAAAAATTATTGCAACTGAATCTATTGAGGGCAAATCCAGAATTATCAAAGGTAGAATTGATTTGGGTGGCGATGATCAAAGGGATGTCATAATCGGAGGCGCACAATACTTTGAACCTGAAGACATTGTTGGGAAAACTGTAATTGTACTTGCAAATTTGGAGCCAAAAACTATGGCTGGTGTTGAATCCAATGCAATGTTATTAGCTGCAGATGTGGATGATAAACCATATTGGTTAACGGTCACTGAAGATGTTGCATTGGGAAGTCCAATCAAATAAATTATTTTTTTAAATATTTTTTTAATTAATCGTAAACCATCAAATCTTTTTCTTCTAACAAAGAATGAACATTGTTTACAGATCTGTATACTTCAGTTTCAAGTTTGGCGCCGACACAGACAAGTTTTCCTGACGCAAAAATCAAAATGACCGTCTTTGGATCAAGCATTCTGTGAATCAGGCCCGGGAATTGCTCCGGCTCGTACATGCTTCTTGGCAACGTTCTTGCAGCCTGTTCCAAGTTGACTTTGCCACCGAGGTTGATTGAGGATACGATATTTTGAATTGTAACTACGGCGTCTTTTTTTACTTTAATCCCTCCTTTTCGAAGTTGTTGAACTACTGTCTTTACTGCTTTTTTTGCCAAGTCCTCTGATTTAGAACCTGTACATACCATCTTTCCTGAACTAAAAATCAAGGTTGCACTTTTTGGAACTTTTAATCTAAAAACTAGTCCTGGGAATACATCTGGATGATATTCTACATCTGGGAATTTTCTTGTAATGTCGTTTAAATCCATTTTTTGATCTACGGATGCTGAGGCTACTACGTTAACTATGCTTATCATTGGTTTTGTTTGTGGCATATTCAGTTTTTTTTAGTTCTACTATATAAAAGGACAATATGTTACCTATTTTTCATATTTTTACCTTTTTTGACGAATCATTTAATTTAGATTTGGAAATATTTGTTTTTATTGAATTTCACAGATTTTGATCAAATGCTCTCAATGAGTGATGAGACAAATCCTTTGATGATGTTGGTTTGGATTCTTCCGATAATTCTTTTTGTATTTTATGGACAACATATTCAACTTTTAGTAACTTCTGGTGAAATTAAAAAAGGGATTAAAAAATTAGATGGCTTTAGAACAAATTCTAAAAAAGAATTAATTGATTATGTCCAGAAGAAAACTTCTTCTAAAAATGATCCTACAAAAAAAATTGAACAATTTTTAGATTATTTTACCATAATGCCTGTTGATATGGATCCTAATGGAATTGTTGATAAAGTAAGGCACACTGTTAGGTCAAGAGAAGAGTACACTCGAAATCATGTAAAATCTATTTCTCCTGAACTTAGTGAAATTGAAATAAGTCGTATCCAAACTTTACTTGAAATTGCATCCTCTTTACAAATGATTTACAAAATAGTTAATCATATGTTTTTAACTGCAAAAAAACAAAAAAACTACCCTTTAATTTTACCTGTACAAATGATCCTCCCATTTCTTATGGAACATGCAACAGCAATGAATGCTGCAATTCCTGCATTCAAATTGGGACAACCTCTTGGCGATGGGATTGGGCCAATGGTAGTTGGAAAAATGATGTTAAATTCTGAAAAAGAAATTATTTCATTTCAAACTTCTCTTGCAAAGATAGAATATGAAAACCGAAAACTATTTTTGCTCAAAGCCGAAGGTCCTGGATCTACTGTTGGTAGACCTGACGATGCATTACAAAGAATTGTTGATAATAATAAAATTGATGCAGTAATTATGGTTGATGCTGCATTGAAAATGGAGGGTGAGGATTCTGCATCTGTTGCACGTGGATTTGGTGCAGCGATTGGTGGAATTGGAACTGAAAAATTCCAAATCGAGCACATTACTACTCAAAATAACATTCCTGTTTTTTCAATTGTTGTTAAACAATCTGTAAAAGAGGCCATTACTTTGATGACTAAAGAAATTGCTGATCAGGCAGATGATGTACGCTCACAAGTATATGAGATGATTCTGGAAAATACTGCTGAAGGCCAATCAGTCGTAGTAATTGGTGTTGGAAACACATCTGGAGTTCCGCAATGATCTTTTCAAAGAAAGAAATTGTTTTGGCCTATACTGTTGAAAAATGTCCAAAATGTGAAAAGTCACACAAGCGAGATTTCTCTGAGAGTGATATTTTATTTACTGTTTCTTCAAAATGTACTTTTTGTGATGGTATTACTATTATTGAAAAAATATTTGGCGAAATTTTACAAAAATGACTTTTATGAATTTTTTTGTTTTGTAATTGGATAAATACGGTAAATTTTCTTAATTAAATATTGGATATGAAAAATAAAATAAATTTATCTAAACAATGTGCTATAAAGCAACACAAAGGACAATATCGTAAAAATAACAAAACTCCTTACTGGTATCATTTGCGTGATGTAGTAAATAATCTTGAAATGATGGGAATTGAGGATGAATCTATTTTATGTGCTGGATGGTTGCATGATTCTATAGAGGACACTTCATTTGATTTTGATGATGTTTCAAAATCTTTTGGTAAAAAAATTGCGCAAATTGTATCTGATTTAACAAAAGAAACTCGTTTACCTAAAAATCAACAGGAAAAAAATTATCTAAAACAACTATCTGCTTCTTCTTGGCAAGTAAAAGTTGTTAAATTTGCCGATATCTTGGCAAATATTTCTGATTTAAAAAATTCTGAATTAACTCAAAAACAAAAAATCATTCAAGTCAAATATAAAATAAAATATTTTTGTGCAATTAAATCTGGAATTATAGAAAATAAATCCAAAATTCCTCACTTATCTGAGGCTGAAAATTCATTAAATTTGGTTCTTGATCAGTATGATCAAAGAAAAATCACTTTGTTCTAAATTTAACATTGCATGTTGGACAAAACCATGAAACTGTTTCACCCTGCTCTTTAAACATTAAGTTGCCACATTTTGGGCACGTTCTAATCTCTTCACTCATTTTTGTGTGTTATTGCTTTAGTTGTTACAGTAACCCCGCTTTCCATTGGGATGAATGTGTGTTCAGCCTGAGCTACCCTTTGTTCGTTTATCTCTATTAGTATTGGATATGCTTGTACTGCTTTTTTCTTTATTAAGACATCTAATAATTCTCTAGCTTCTTTTTCTTCCCATTTTTTTGTAATCCATCTTAATGCAAATGGTAGCATGTTGAAATTTTCCCAAATAAAATCTAACAATTTATCTGCTTCATCGTTCTTTGTTTTCTTTCTTGAATTTATGGCAAAAATATTTTTTATTGTTCCGTTTCTTACAAACCCTCCTCCCTGTTCTGTTGTAACAAATGGTTCACATGCATAAGCCGTGTTCTCTGAAAGTGAAAATCCTCCAATTGACCAAATGTTTGGAATTGATCTTCCTGCGTGAATTGTATATTGTTCTAATGAATGCCCGCTAAGATTTGCAATTGGTTTGAATCCCTTTTGTTTAATTGTAGATTCTATTGTTCTTCCAATGTCGCTTGCTTTTACACCCGTTTTTATCATGGACATTGCATTTCCCAATGCCTCTTCTGCTGCTTGAACTAATCCGTCAAACTGTGGATCATAACAAACCGTTACTGCAGTATCTGCAATGTACCCGTTGATTTGTACGCCCAGATCAATTTTTACTAAATCTGTATCTTTGATTACAATTGGATCATTTGGCTCTGCTGTGTAATGTGCTGCAATTTCATTAATGCTGGCGTTTACTGGAAATGCACATTTTGCACCTCTTTTGATAATCTCATTTTCAACCTCCTCACAAATTTCATAGACTGTTTTTCCTATCCAGTTTTTGACCCTTACCATTTCCCTAATCTCTGCTGCAATTTTACCTGCTTTGACATAATCTTCAAATGGCATAATTTTCATCCTCTATCTGCCTTTAAAATTATTATCTGTGAAGCTTAAATTGGGGCGTTTTCGTATTTCGCTGGGATCGTGGTCTAGCTTGGTATGATTCTGCGTTTGGGACGCAGAGGTCGCGAATTC